>NZ_JABDWM010000034.1:0-29141 GCF_019685295.1 Rhizobium sp. NLR22b | reverse complement strand
GCTTCTGGAACCCATCGGAAACATGCCGCCAGCCGAAGCTGAAGAGCAATATTACGCCATGCTAGACGAACCAGCCATGGCCGCATAACTTAAACGCAATAGCCTCCGGCAAACCCGGCGCGGTTCAGACCAAGGTGCGACTAGGTCCTCGATAGTGGTTTGAAGATCTGCCAGGAGATGTGCGGTAAATTGTCGGCGTGAGCTCACGAGAACTGTCAGATCATCAGTCTTGAAATGGCGACGAAGTTTCTGCCACACAAAGCGAACGGATTCACTCATGACGATGTCCCTTTGAAAGTGGAGTTGAGTGGAAGGCCTGAGTCTCTAAAAGCAGCATCCGCATCGGGTTTCTCTCCAAACGTTCCGGCAGCCACGGTGTTTTCAGTGTCGCTTGGTCTCCGAAAATAGGATCAGGTCTCTAGGGACCCGGCTTACTCTGAGCACTGCTCGTGCCAATCAGGTTACGCCGGTAAGCCTCCGGGATCGCACGTGTTTCGTTGTCGCTATTCGGAGGGTTTTGTGGGGTTGCCGACATCTCGTGTCGCAGTTCGTCCGCGAATACTGCATTGGAGAGGCGGTCCGATAGTCTTCAACTCGGACAACTCATGAAGGCTGCGTCATGAGCCGCGGATCACCATCTTGACGCGTTTCGAAAATCTGCGGCCGGTGGAGCGCAAGTCCCACGGGCCTCTTTGCAATCAATACAGGTCGGCAACGGCGCGTTCGACGCGATCGCATGCCTGCGTGATCACCTCCATCGACGTTGCGATCGAGAGGCGGAAGTGAGGGGATATCCCGAAGGCAGCACCCTGCAGCGCCGCGACCCCGACGCCTTCCAGCAGGTAGAGCACGAAATCGAGGTCTGTCTCGATTGTCTTGCCTTCGGGGGTTTTCTTGCCGATGACACCGGCGCAGTTCGGAAACAGATAGAAGGCTCCGTCCGGTACGAGACAGGAGAGGCCGGGCACGGCATTGAGCCGTGAGCACGCATAATCGCGGCGCTCCTTGTAGACCTTCACGCATTCCGAAACGAATGACTGGTCAGAAGACAGCGCATAGGCAGCGGCGGCCTGACTGACCGACGACGGGCAGGACGACATCTGCGACTGCAGCTTGTTGATGGCCGCAATCAGGGCGGCCGGACCCGCCGCGTAGCCGATACGCCATCCGGTCATGGCGTAGGACTTTGAGACGCCGTTGGTGAGCAGAACTCGCTGCTTCAGTTCCGGGACGGCGGCAACCAGCGTCGTCATCGGCTCGTCCTTGAACCAGATCTGGTCGTAGATATCGTCGGAGAGCACGAAGACGTGGGGATGGCGCAGCAGCACCTTGCCGAGGGCTTCGAGTTCGCTCCTGTCATATGCCGCGCCCGTCGGATTGGACGGCGCGTTGAGAACCAGCCACAAGGTCTTCGGCGTGATCGCTTTTTCCAATGCTTCCGGCGTGAGTTTGAAGCGTGCTTCCTGCGGGCATTCGACGATGACCGGCTTGCCTTCGTTGGCGATGACCATATCTGGATAGGAAACCCAGTATGGTGCGGGAATGATCACCTCGGCATCGTTTTCCACGCTCGCCATCAGCGCCAGAAACAGAACCTGCTTGGCGCCGCCGCCCACGCAGATTTCGCTGTCCGCGTAGCTGAGACCCAGCCGGCGCTGAAAATCGCCGAGGATTGCCTTGCGCAGAGCTGACGTGCCGTTGACGGCCGTATATTTCGTTTCGCCCCTGTCGATGGCCTCATGCGCCGCGGCCTTGATGTTGTCAGGCGTATCGAAGTCCGGCTCGCCGACGGTAAGATCGACGATGTCGCGACCTGCCGCCGTCAGATCGCGAGCACGCGCTGCCGCAGCCGTGCTCGGCGAGATCTTGATATTGGACACACGCGATGCAGGCACGAAGGTGCTCATTGGGATTTCCTCGGTTCTGAAGAGGCTGGATAGGCCTCAGTGAACGGCGTCGGTTTCGCCGCGCATCTTTCCGGTCAGAAAAGGTCGACGAATCCGTGATGGGTGATGGCAGGATCATGGTCGCCGACAGCTTGAGAAAGTTGATTGCCAATCCCGTGACCCCCGACGAATTCAGAGCATCAGGACTTAAGTTCCAGATTGCGCTATTGCCCCTTTGAAGACCCCCCTAAACCGCTCGCTCTACAAGCAGCAAAATCCGTGCCTATTTTTACGGGTCGTACAGGATAGAACTTCTTTCAACTTGTTCTGGTACTTAGAGGAAACTTCGGCAGAACTCCATGCGCAATCAGTGTCCGACAAAGGCCGACCGCGAAATGGAAAACCCTCCTGAACTCTGAGAAATCGAGCTTCGCCAGCCTGGTAGACAATCGGGTGCCAGTGCGTCGGGGGCCGTCGCCATGAGATCTCAAGGGAATACATCAAACACGAAAAGAAGCGTTCACTCACGCGGCAGCAAAGTCGGAAATGCTACAATCCGCCAGGCGGTGGCGAAACCATTTTCCCTCCAACTAAGTGATGGGGCCGGCTTTGCTGCCATGCGAGGGCAGGGAGACTGTCGCTTGCCGCAGATAGGGCTCCAATCCCCACAGGATTATAACATGAAGATGACGCCGGGCGATGACGTTAGTTATCTTCATCGGGTGGAGACCGTATGCGGGGAAGTGGGCGTTTCCGAATCCGGTGTGGAGCGAGCTGCGCACGGCCTTTCAGGAGGGGAGGGATGATATGGAGAGCACTCGATCAAAATGCCCCGTCTTTGGAGAGGTCCAAAGCGACCGGGTCAGCTTGGACTGGCCAGGCCGACCCGGTCGTAATCAGGCGACGATAATTCCGAGACCCAACATCGCTAATCGATGCTCGCCACAAGGTACGTGGGACCAAGACCTGTCTTGCTTACCATCGCACCGCATCTGCCCATCGACTCCGCCTGACGGACGGGCGGATCTCGGAACTCGAAACGGGTGGACGCCGCCCCGTTTCCAACCGTGTTCCATGCCCCGAAACCTTGGTCGAACACGATCGTCGCCTGCTTCCCACCGGTAAAACGCAGATGCATGTAGCGACCGTGAGCAACACGTTGGAACGTGATATTAAGGTCGACGTCCTTCCTTTTCGCGTATAATACCAGCGAACGCGCCGTTGGCCTCGGCGGCCGGGTTTCCAGACAGGATCGCGAAGGTGCCTCCTGTTCGGCTGAAACGCTGTCCGAGATCGTAGAATGCCAGCTTGCTCGCACCGTCGTAGGAAGAAAGGGCGACGTCCGGCAGGACGAAACGAACGTCGTATCCTTGCGAGTACCACTTTCCGAACTGCGAGAGCGACGCCCACTCTGAAAGTTGTCCGGCATCCGTCGCCTCGGGAAGGAAGACGTGAACGATAGGCTTCGCAGAGTCGACGAGAAGCCGATTGACTTCGTCCAAAGTGGACGCGGAGAGCACTGGATCCGCCCCGAACCGGTCCTCCGTTGGAACGTCGTCATTGAACGAGAGATGAGCGTCAAGGAAGTCCAAAGCTGCGGTTCTATCTAGTCGACCCTCTTCGAAGGGAGCGTCGGACACCAGCACGCATGACGCGCATCCCGTCGAGCATCCCGGATTCGGACAGTTCAGTATCGACCGAGCCTCCCGCAGGACGGTGACTAGGCGCGCTGGTATCGCAGCCGAGAATCCTGCTCCTCCTGCGGCGCGGTCGAACACGAGCATCGACCGGACACGCTGGGCGAGGACGCCGTCCCAGCTTTGCGTCGCAAATCCCATCTCGTCTGCTTCGATACCGAGGTCGCGAGCCACGCCCTCGCGCAGGGCAATGACAAGCGCGGTTGCTGCAGCTTTTGTCATGGGCGCAGACGGCTGGAGCTCGAAGACGTCAGTCGTGATCTCATAGCCGAGTTCCAGGTTCCTCTTGATGGCCCAGGAACTGTCGTTGCCTTCGCAGAATAGTCGACTCTCGCCCTTCTTCCATCGCAGTGGAAGGTGCAGCTCGAGCGGAGATGAGTGCGTAGGATCGGGATCGCCGTTCTCAAGCTTCTGGTGATCGGGCGCCGCGCGACCGCAGTGAAGGCAGAGGGCGTATCCGTTTTTCGATTGCGCCCTGTTGCTGTAGTAGACGGACCCTTCTCTCGTGCTCCTGAACCGGCCGAGATCTGGCATTGGGAGCGAAGCCCAAGCGCTCGCGCGCACCGAGACGCTCGGCTCTTCCGGGGGGACGTAGGAGATGATGTCCGTTTCCGCATGCGCTTTCTCTCGGGCGTCTACGGAGAACCCTGCTGGACGGAGATACTGTTGATTTCTCACTGCCCCCGCGCAGATCGGGCATTCGGTCACCAGGTCACGTCCGGTATCGCTGGTGCCGCAGCTCTGGCACACCCAGTGGAACTTTAGGCTTTGAACCTCGCGGACGTTTTCCTCGCTCGCCGGCCGCTTCCAATTCAGAAGCACGCCAGCGGACTTATGCACCAGACCGTCTAGGACGATCTCGGAACCTGGGGCGTAGTCACGGATAGCGAGGTCGAGCGATCGCTGCGGTCCGATAAGCCGCGTCGTGCGCCGTCCATCCTGCGGGTCGGTGGATTTTGGTTTGTGTGGGACGAACGTGACGACGCCGGTCGGAAAGCCGTGGCCTGGAAGGAAGCCGCGATCGGCTAGCGCGCTGAGGAGGAATTCCTGGCAAAGGCGCTTCAACTCGAGAGCCATTCTCCCCTTGGCAGCAACCTTGATGCCTTCGTCCTTGGCGAGAGCCTGCAAGCCGGTCCATTCGTTTACGAACCCCGTTTCCAGAAGCGTCGCGATTTCCAAGCAGCTCTCGACGAGATCGGATTGTCCTTCGAGAACCGAGTGCCTGACGAGGCTTGTGAGCTCGCTCTCGACCGCGGCGGCTGTCGAAGGATTTCCAAGCCACTCGCGAAACGCCGCGATCGGCCGCAATTCCGCAATGGCCCTAGCCTCGCCGACCACCGCCGGAGTACCCATGAACGCCCCGATTTCCATCTTGAGCGGGTTGCCGCCGCGCGCGAGCATGAAACGTCGCAGCAGGTAGGCGTTCACGTGCCTCTGAACGATCGGGCGGCTGCTCAGCGCCACCTTGGGCGCCGCCAAGGTGCGGGCCAGATACCGCTCCGGTGAATTGAAGGCTTCCCGGTCGAGGGGGCGGTCCCTGCAGAAGGTGAAGGCGAGCGAAAATGGCTGCCTGCGTCGGCCGGCGCGTCCCACTCGCTGCTTGTAATTGGCAATCGACGGTGGAACGTTCGTCATCAGGACCGTCGAGACCGATCCGATGTCGACGCCCATCTCCATCGTCGTTGAGCAATTCAGAATGTTGATTTTCCCTGCCTTGAACTGCGCCTCGTAATGCTGAAGTACGGCGGCGTCCTGCTGGGCCGAATGTTCGGCAGACCGCGAGTAATCAGCGAACAGGGCGACGCGGTCCGAAATGTTGTTCCAGGCACTGTCTGCCCGCAGACCCTTCACCTCTTCGGAGTCCTCAAGCCATTCGCGGATCTTCCGCCGACCTTCGTCGAAGTCGACGTCGCCGAGCAGAACCGCGGGAAGATTGGGCATCTTCCTGGACTCTGCCACGCGGCGGGCGGAATGCCTCGACGCCCGGACGAGCGGACTTGAGCCGAATGGGGCGATGTCGACAATTCTGCGCGTCAGGGCGCAGTAATAGCCGTCGGGCAGGGGCGCGATGTGGGCCTTGCGCAGGTCGAGGGCAGGGCGATCCGGATCGCTGTTGAACACTGCCTGAAGCTGATGCCATGCCCTGTCGAATATCTCTTCGAAATCGGCGCGGTGATCTGGCCGCGACCGATCGAGCCCAAGTCCGTTCATCAGGAGCAACTGAGGCGTCGAAGGATTCCCCTTCCTCGGGACACCCGGCCACGCTAAAAACCGCCTATCGCCATCAGTGGTCCTGCCCGGAGCGCGCAAACCCCGCATCTTCGCCCTGGGCGTGATCCAGTGCATGACCGCCGGGTGGATCGCGACCGCGGAATTGGCGCGCAGGAAGAACGCGGTGATGGCGTATAGGAAAGAGCGCCAGTCCTCGATCCCCTTTCCATGTCGGGCGAAAGCGGGCGGTACGACAGTCTGGCTGTCGATCACGGCGAAGCGGAGCCGCGCGAGCCCGAGGCTTTCAAGAGAAAGCGCGGTTCGCGGGCGCCTCGCGAATTCTCGGAGCAGGAGAAAGTCAGCCAGCTTCCTGCTGTCGTTGAACAGTCCCGGATCGCGAGGCTCCCAGACCTCTTTCACCCACTGACCGACCTCTTTTCGCTGCGACAGACGTGCGACCATATCGTCCCATGTGACTCCCTCCAGTGAAGGTTTGGATGCGTCGGCGAGCGCTTTTCTCTGCTGGTCGAGCAGATTCTGCAGTGAAGGATCCCTGGTGGCGGCAACGACCGGCTCGAGGCTTGCTATCGTCCTCTCTATCTCGGACGTGTCTACCGCGGTCCCAATTTGAAGCGAATGCTGGACGGTATGATATACGAACGAGCGGACAAAGTTTCGCTCGGCCTCGGCCTGTATCTTGGCCGACATGCGGGCCGTCCCCTGCCGGCTGTCCGTGAACGATAGGACGCGCCGACCCTGAGACGGCGAGGCTTCCCTGTCCACCTCTGGGTCCACTCCTTCGAGAAGGATCGGTGCGGCGCTCGCAATCATGAACGGCGCTCCGAAGCGAACGGGGCGAAGTAGCTTGTCGACGCCGTTAGTCGCGCCGATCTGGCAGCACGGGCACGAGTCCTGCTTCAAGGCCGAGTACACGGATGCAGAGCCGGGCGACGCAACAGCCTCGATCTTCCAGTCGGTTCTCGACAGGTGCAATGGTCGGAAGTCGGGGCCGGCCGCTATGCCAATCAGTATCTCGGTTCCCACCACATTCCCGACCAACCCCTGCTCGGCGTCATCGGCCTCGTCATCCGCGTCGTCGCCGGTGCCGTCGTCCTCCCTAGTCGCCTCGGCTTCGAACTCGTCCTTGCCCAGGTCGCGGCGGGTACCGCGGATCCGATCATTCGGAAGTTCGATTGCCTCGAGAACGACCTCGCCGCACTCCGAGCAGCTCACGATCTCGAGAACCGGAGCGCTACACGCCGGGCACAAGTCGCAGCGATCGAGATATACCGCGCCGAAGGACCAGCCCGCCGGCGACGCCGAGCAGCCATCGTTCACGCAGGTCCACAAGCCGGGTACAGCCCGCTCGAAACAGTGCACACGCACGGGCGCAAGCCTCTCCTCGTCCTCCTTCGCGTCGGGATGCGGCCTGACCGCGCTCGACAGCAGCGTCAGGAATTGTTCTGCGTCGAGACCTAGAGACTGCGCAGATCGTTCGAATTCAGCAAGCGTCAGCGGCCCCTTGAACAGTCGATCAGAAATGAGGCTCCATACGCGATCGTCGGCCGCTAGTGCTTCATAACGCTCTTCGGGCCGAGCGTCGAAAAGGGCTTTGACATCGGTGATCCTCCCGCGTTTCGCAGGACGGCCGGGAAGCTGGCGGTGACCTTCGACGACATGCACGTTCGCATGCTCGATACCCGCCACGTCGGCCAAGAACCGTTTGAGCTGCGCCTGTATGTCGTCGCCACTCCCGATCGTGGCCGACGTCGCCACGAAATGAACCTCTTCGGGTTTGCATTCGAAGGCCAGGAGAACGCGACGCAGCAGTAGCGCAATCTCAGCCGCGGCGGCGCCCACTAACGAGTGCGCCTCGTCAAGAACGATCCACTTCAGTTTTCCCTTGGATTTCTCGATGATCGGTTGGTCCTCGCTGCGTGCGAGCATGTACTCAAGCATCGTGATGTTCGTAACCAGAACCGGGGGCGGACTAGCTCGTAGCTGCTCGCGATCCCTGAGCTTCTCAAGTGTCTCCCGACGAACCGAGTTCGGTTCGGATTGCGGAAGGTTGCCGTTGTAGAGGCAGTACCTGATCTTTCCGCCGAACGGCGCCGTCCAGGTGGACAGCCGTTCCTGCTGGCTTTCGATCAGCGCGTTCAACGGATATAACATGATTGCCTGAACGCCTTCGAGCGGCGTGCTCGTCGCATCGAGCTGTCGGACAAGGTCGCTCAAAATCGGGAACAGGAAGCATTCCGTCTTGCCCGAACCGGTTCCCGAGGTGACTAGAACGGACTGACGGGCCGCGCGGCCAGCCAGATGCTCCCAGGCGGTCAACTGATGGGCAAAGGGACGGCGCCCCTTGGGGAACCGATAGTCGTTCGATGGTCCGATCTCATCCAGCATCGAGACGAAGCGAGGGTGCAGCACCGATGCCTCTACTTCGGACATCGTCTTCTTGGCGGCGACGTAAGGATGCGATCCTTCGATGACCGGCCGCTGGAGCAGGGCGCCTGCATCTGGCGTGTCGGAGCCGAACATGCGCCGCATATGGTCGGCGAGCGCCACGTTCCTGATCCCCGACTGAGCGATGATTGCTTCGGCAGATCTGCGACGAATATCGGAAAGCGTATTAAAGGGCTTCAAGAAAGGGCCTCGTAGAAACGTAGGAGATGCGGGTAGGCGAAGGATACGTAGCGGCCGTGCTCGCGGAGGGTTCTGCGCACCACGACGTCTGAAAGTCCGCTCGATGCAATCCTGCCAGTCGCGGCAGCCGCGAGAAATGCAGGAACCGCGATGCCCTCGAACTCCGCCACACTGTGGTTTTCGAACTCCGACGGCAGGCGGATGGAGGATTGCGACAACAGTTCCAGGACAGGATTCCGGACGATGTTCCTATGGGACGTCTCGTCGTCGAAAAGATGCTGATCGCGTACGTATTCCATCAGCACCATGTTCAACGTCGGCTCCGCCTTCGCGCCTCCAACGTCGAGAACCGCGGCGAGTGCAGGTTCAAGGGACAGAAGCGAGTCACACAGAGACCTGACACGGTTGGCCAGGAATTCGAAGACCTTCTCCGGGGGCAGTTGTACGAGCGAAAGCGCGGTTTCGAACTCTTCTCTCTCTGCGACGAGGATGTCCCGCCACGCTTTCGATGGCAGGGAGAGCCACAGGAATGGCAACTGGTCCTGGAGCGCCCAGATAGCTTGTCTCTGCGCATCGTCCCTTGCCTTGAACAAGAGGCGGAGCATCGACCGCGGCCGTCGTGCCATGACTTTGAGGACGTCGAATGCCGCCGCGGGGAGACCGTTCAGATTGGTGGCGAGATCGAGAAGGTAGTTGACGTCGTCGGGCGGCAGAGTTCCGGCTTCGAACTGGAAAATGGCCTCCTCGAACTTCTCCATTCTGGTCCGCGTATCAGGAGCGAAAAGCGCGGAGCGGAAATGGGATTCACCCACATCGGCCGCCGGAAGCCGAACCAGGAGCGGTCTGGAGACGACGTCCGGCCCGTCACGTACGTAGACGAGACATGGCCCCTCGCAGGGATCGGGCAGCGCGAACGTGCCATCTGGGTTGGAGCTCAGGGGGTGTTCTTCAGCGGGCCGTAGGATCATCCGGACGACTGGATCGGAAGGCATCGTCTGGTCGAGCACGATCTGCCCGTCTCGATAGTGAGGCTGCGAATATCGATACCGCTTGACCCTGATCGATGTCCTTGCATCCCCGATGAAGTCCATGTCGAGAACCGCGTCCTGCTCGCTGATGCGTGCCATCAGCTCTTCGACGACCGGCTTCAACACGGAAAGCGGGATCTCTCCTGTGAAGCTGAACTGAAGAGAATTCGACCGTTCGTTCCGGGGCGTGATCGTCAGCGTGGCTTTCGAAGACGACTCGGCGATCGCTCCCCGGATCGCGACATTTCATGAAAGAGAAGGCTTCGCAGTCGTCCTTGAGAAAGGAGAGGCGTACGAAGCGGGGTTCGAAACCTCACTGGCGATGCGCCAGATCACACTCAATGTGAATTCTGCTCTCGATGGCGTCGGCCTCACGGCGGGCGTTGCTGCCTGTCTCGCAGAAGCTGGCATACCGTGCAACATGGTGGCAGCATATCACCACGACCATATTTTTGTGCCGGCGGGCCTGGCTGACCGAGCATTGCAGCTCCTTATCTCGCTGCAGGGCAAGTCCGCGCGGGCGATGCGCAATGTTGACGGACAGTAAGTCGCATAAGGCCGGCGAAGCTTCATTAACTTTGCGAGCAAGCCGCAGCACAGGGTAATATAGAACCGTCAAATCTACGCGCATTTTGTCACACACTGGCAGCGGGCGCGCATGTATGCCTGTTCATTCTCTGGGGACGTGGGAAGCTGCCGTCGCGCCGCGGGCATAACAAAGTGCTACTCAACCAGCGCCTCGGAGTAACGACGCTCTATGTGACCCACGATCAGGTCGAGGCCATGACCATGGGCGATCGTGTGGCTGTGCTGAAGCCAGTGTTCAACGGACAGGAGAGGCAATCTCCAGCAGATCGACACCCCGCAGATACTCTACGACAAGCCCGCCAACCTCTTTGTCGCTGGCTTCATCGGCTCGCCCGCTATGAATTTTGTGCGCGTCGATCTGACGGCGGAAGCCGGATCTCTCAAAGCCGCGGTTTCCGGAACGAAGACATCCTTCTCCATCCCCGCCAAGGCGGCGCTTTCGGAATATATTGGCCGGCAGGTCATCCCAGGCAACTTGGCTGTCGTCGAATACGAGGTCGGCGGCAGCCATTTTTTCTTAGGATTCTGAATCTGAAATGCAGAACGTGAATATCGCGCCGTGAACGGGCTTAACCGGAACGTCGATAGGTCCAGAGCTGTGCCGGCGGGATGTTGCGGATGACGAAGTCGTAATGTGAAACAACATATCGCTCCGGCATCTTGATCACCGGCGACAGCGGCCCGTAGGTGATCTGGATGACTGGACGGCCTGCGGGAATGCGGGCAAGCAAATCCTCGAGTCGCCGACTGCGCACGCTATGACAGCCTCAGGAGCGCAAGCTGATGGAACGCACACAGGTTCTCGAACTGATGAGTACGCTGAAGCTCTATGGAATGCGCAGCGCTTACGACGAGGTCATGGGCAACGGCATCAAACGACAGCACGAACCGCCGCGCATCGTCGGCGATCTCTTGCAATCGGAGATCGCCGAGACGCAGGCACGCTCCATTCGCTACCAACTCAGCATCGCCAAGCTGCCGCTCGCCAAGGACATCGACGACTTCGACATCGACGACTTCGACTTCGCCGATACGCCCGCCAATGAATCCCTGGTGCGAGAGCTGGCTACCGGCACCTTCGTCGCTGATCAGCGTAACGTCGTCCTCGTCGGCGGCACGGGAACCGGTAAGAGCCATCTCGCCATCGCGATTGCCCGTGCACTGATCCGCAACGGAACACGCGGGCGCTTCTTCAACGTCGTCGATCTGGTCAATCGGTTGGAAACGGAAACGCGCAGCGGCAAGCAAGGGCGGACGGCCGACTATCTCAACCGTCTCGACTTCATCATCCTCGACGAACTCGGCTATCTGCCATTTGCCCAGGCTGGCGGTCAGCTCCTGTTCCATCTGATCAGTAGGCTCTACGAGCGCACGTCGATCATCGTCACCACGAACCTCGCGTTCGGAGAATGGCCGACAGTGTTCGGCGACGCCAAGATGACGACGGCGCTTCTCGACCGTCTGACCCATCATTGCGAGATTGTCGAAACCGGAAACAAGTCCTGGCGCTTCAAGAACCGCTCTCAAAGCTAAAGCCGAAGAACGACATCACCCGCACTTGGCCTACCCTCTGCAACCCCGGCCAGCGCCGGGCAGGCCAAGCGCTGATCTACATCACCAGGGGGTCAAAATTGGGCTCTGACTCATATGTGGAACGGCCCGGTTGGCAAGGTTTTTCAGCGCAAATCGCCTCCGGACGGTGCAGTCATATGTCCGGCCTGTGAGCGCGGTCATTGACCGCTGGCCACGATGAGATCCGCGATGTCGATCGCCTAATCAGTTTTGCGCGCTTTAAAGGCGCAGTGAGTCAGACGGTCTGATCGACATCGAGGTATCGCCCCTCGGGTTCATCACGCTTTCGTACCTTGCCGCTTTATCCCGACGCAGAAACGCCGGGAATTCTGTTCCTACACCTCTGCCATCGCTGGCGCTTGGTATGTGCCGCCCTTGACCAAAATCGCCCATATCGTGCGGGCCATCTTGTTAGCCAAGGCCACGGCTGCCACTTTGTAGGGGCGTCGTCCCATTATTGAAACGACCCAGCCTGGTAGCTTTGAACCTCTGCGAGCCTGTTTCAGAATCGATGTAGCACCGGCAATCAGTAGAGTTCGTAACTGCTTATTGCCGCGCTTCGAGATCTTGCCAAGCCGCTCCTTCCCTCCGCTGGAGTTCGCTCTTGGCGTGATGCCGATCCAGGCGGCCAAATCCCGCCCTGTTCGAAAGGCTCCCGGATCCTGAACCGCGGCACGAACAGTCGCTGCAATAATAGGACCGACGCCGGGGATGGTTGTTAAACGACGTGCGGCATCATCAGCTTTCACTGCTGCGACAATCTTACTGTCGAGCACCTCAACCCTTTCTGTCAGCCTTTCGATCTGATCGGCCATCTCCAAAAGCGCAGCTCTGGCCGAGTTTGGTAGACGGCCGTCACGATCGTCGCGCAAAATGGCGACGAGCTTTGCAATACTGGTCATGCCGGCCGCGGCGACGATCCCGAGCTCGGCCATATGAGCACGCATCGCATTCGCCGTCTGGCTTCGCTGACGCACGAGTAACTCTCGGGTCTTCAAAACCATCCCGGCAGCCTGCTCCTCAGGTGATTTGATAGGCACGAAGCGCATTGTCGGGCGCGTGACCGCCTCGCAGATCGCCTCCGCATCCGCGGCGTCGGTCTTGTTACGTTTGACGTAGGGTTTCACGTACGCTGGCGGCATCAACCGCACCGTATGACCAAATTCGCCGATCGCGTTGGCCCAGTAGTGGGCACTCCCGCATGCTTCCATTCCGACAAGGCATGGTTCGATATGACGAAAGAACTCCAACACCTGTGATCGCCGCAAGGCACGTCGGACAGCGATATGTCCGTCTTCACTGATGGCGTGGACTTGAAAGACTGACTTGGCCAAATCCAGTCCGATTGTAGTAATCTTCTCCATGGAACGGTTCCTTCTGTCTTGTGGCGATTGGCGTCACCACGATAGGCATCTTGGATGCCGGTGCGAAGGGCCGTTCCACACCATCAGTTTTGATGCAGTTGTGATGATGCTGCCTTGCTGGTTTCCACAAAGGAATCAGCATGATGAGCACCAAGTTTCGCCCCTCTGATTTGGTTCCGGCAGGCTTCATCGCCGAACGCATCACCCACATTGACGATGAAACCTGCATTTTGCTTTCCCGAGCCGGCGCTACCGCGGCTTGTCCGGCATGCGGACGGATGTCGCGAACGGTTCGAAGTCGCTATTGCCGCCAGGTAGCGGACCTTCCCCTCTCTGGGAAACGCGTCAGGCTGCTCGTGCAGACACGAAGGTTCGCTTGTGATGCCGTGCTTTGCGGGAGGCAGATATTCGCTGAGCGGTTTGGCGATGTGCTACCGCCCCATGCCAGACGAACTGGGCGTCTTGAGCATGTCATCCACCATCTGGCGCTTGCGCTTGGAGGACGCCCGGCGGCGCGTTTTGCCCAGCGGCTGATGCTTCCCGTCAGCAACGACACCTTGCTGCGCGTCATCCGCAGGCAAGGATTACCAACGTCGACCCCGCCCTCGGTGATTGGCATCGACGACTGGGCGGCGCAATCATCGCTACGGCACGATCGTGTGTGACCTGGAGCGTCGGCGGCCGGTTCGTCTGTTGCCGGACCGTGAGCCTGCGACGGCGGAAGCTTGGCTGCGGCAGAACCCCCAAATCCAAATCATTGCCCGCGACCGCGGCGGTGCTTACGGGCTCGCGGCGGCAAAGGCGCTGCCGGATGCGTTGCAGGTCGCTGATCGATGGCATTTGATGGAGAATGCCAGCCGTGCGTTCCTGGACGCTGTCCGCAAATCGATGCGGCAAATCCGCAAGACACTCGGTGCAACACGCATCAATCCCAAGCTCCTGACCGCGGCCGAACGCCTTCAATACGAAGGCTATCTCCGGCGCGAACAGACGAACGCGTCCATCATTGCGCTGGCGAAGGACGGTGTCACGATCAAGGAGATTGTGCGCCGTACCAGTCTTAGTCGCGGCTTGGTCCGCCAGGTGCTCAGAGGGCAACGAAACGATGTCTTTCGGTCCAGAGAAAGCTCGTTGGAGCCTTATCTCGAATGGCTCGACGCGGAATGGGCGGCCGGCAAGCGGAACGGCACTGAGCTATGGCGGCGACTGAGAACACAGGGCTTTCGTGGTTCGCGTCGGGTCGTGAGTGAATGGGCCACACGACGGAAGCGGGCCGACAAGGCGGATGCGGACTCGTTGACCCGCATTCCCTCCGCCCGAACGATTGCCCGCCTTTTGACAACCAGCAGAGACAACCTGACGAAATCCGAGACCGTCGTCATCGCCGCTATCGAAAGTGGTGTTCCCTTGCTCGTTACGGCTCGCGATATCATCGCCGACTTCCATCACATGATCCGGTCCAAGGAGGAAAACCAGCTCGCGCCGTGGATCGACCGCGCTCGCAACAGTCTGCTTTCCTCCTTTGGCAATGGCGTGGCGAAAGACATGCAAGCAGTCCGGGCAGCGATCGTCTCACCATGGTCCAATGGACAAACCGAGGGGCAGATCACCAAGCTCAAGCTGGTAAAGCGCCAGATGTACGGACGCGGAAAGCTTGATCTTCTTCAAGCCCGCCTGATTGGCGCGACATGAGAGAAATTGCACCAAATCTGCGTCAGAGCCATATTTGGATGCCGATAAGGGGTGAATTTTGGACGCCGATTGACAGGCTAAACATCCCCACGGCGGTTTAACGAGCGTCAATGGTGTGTTGTCGGCTTATTCCGCACGTCTATCCGTCAACGTCCGAATGCCAGCCTTCCGCCGCGTCAATCCTTCTGGCTTCGAATGAGCCATCGCGCCATCGAGGCATATCTCCAGCCTCGCTTAGGCTTTGTGCCTCGATCAACGGCGAACCGCAGCCGGTTATTTCTGCGAAACATAAGGCACCGGCGGTGATGATTTGCCTGCAGTGGTTCGCTCGACAAGAATGCTCGTTCGCGGGGGGCAACTGCTTAGATCGAAAACTTGATTATCCAGTTCCTTATCCGCCTGCGTCAGGCGATGGTGCAGTCGATGATAATCCGTCCAGGTTGGCGTTCGAAATGTTTCCAACCAGCGTAACGGCTCCTGCACATCGCGGGTCAGCGTCCATTGCCGTGCGCCCACTCGGCTTTGGGCGTATCTTCGCTTCTGCATGATCTCGAGGAACCGGTCCACGTTCTCGTCAGCGATCACATATTCCGTCGTGACGAGGATGGGGCCGCTTCTTGGCTTCAGATCGAGCGCGACCTCAGGTGCGCTAAAGCTGCCTGAGGGTTCCAGTTCCGATTCAGAACGATTGCTGATCGGCAGTTTGAGCCCAAGTGCTGCGACCAAGAGGGTCGCAACACCGGACCAACCGAGCGCCATCGGCAGCGAGTGGTTTTGAACGATCGTGCCCCAAAACCAACTCCCAGCAGCGATGCCGCCATAGGTAAAGGCGCTGTAGATCGATATTGTGCGGCCAACGATCCAGCGCGGACTTGCCAGTTGCACATTGACGCCAAGCCCGGACCATGCCGTTACCCAGCCGGCGCCGCCAAAGGCAAGGCAAAACGTTGCAACGGCGAGCGAAGACGTGAATGAAAGGGATATCTCGCAGACAGCACAGCCAATACAGGCGAGCACCACCATCCATTCCTGCGTGAGCAGTCTGCGAAGTTTGGGATTGATCAGCCCGGCTAGAAGCGCGCCGGCGCCAAAACCGCCCATCATGATGCCGTAGCCGATCGGTCCGCCCTTCACGACATCGCGTGCAACAAGCGGCAGCAATGCCAAGGTGGAAGTGGCTGCGAACCCGAACAGCGTCCCGCGCACAATCGTTGACTTGATTTCCGAGGATATGGCCGTAAAGCGCAGACCGTCGTAGATCGCCGTCCTAAGTGCTTCGCGCGGCAGAGTCGAGCGTTGGACCTTCCAGTTGTTACGCCACAAAGCGGTGAGGGGAGCGATAAAGCTGAGCGTGGTGAGTGCAAATGTCACAAGCGGACCAAAAGCGGCAACGATTATTCCCCCAAGAGCGGGACCGACGCTGCGAACCGTATTGAACCCGACATTGAGGAGAGTGACGGCAGCCGGCAGATGGCGACGTTCCAAAATATCTCCGAGCGAGGCTCGCCACGCGGGATCGCTCAAAGCGATGCCGCAGCCGTCCAGAAAACTGAACGCGAGGATCAGCCAAGGATCAGTAATGCCAAACGCCATGATGATCGTCAGCATCGCTGCAGCAGCCATCATCAGGCTCCGGCCGACAATCATGACCATGCGGCGGCTGTAGTTATCGGCAATCGCTCCGACCAAGACGGCCAGAAAGAACGCTGGCAAGGTCGACGAAGCCTGAACGAGGGCAACCATCACGTCCGAGGTTGAAACCGTGGCCATCAGCCAGCCAAGCGCTACCGTCTGCATCAGCCAGCCGAGGCTCGAAAGCTGAGATCCGAGGAAGATTGATCGAAAGGTGCGATTCTCAAGGGGCGCAAACAGGCTGGTATGTTCGGTGGCTGTGCTGGTCATCTGCCGGTCATCTCATGCTCTATTCGTTCAGCTTCCGGGACTGCAATATGGCTTCGGTTCGTGTTCAATGCGCCGACAGGGAGCGTCCGGCTCAATCAGGATATGGAGAAGGGTGAACAGCCGACGGGCGGTCTCCAGATCGACATCGATCCTGGATCTGAGGCGTTCTCTGAGCAGCTCGGATGCTTCGTTGTGAATGGCCCGGCGTCCCATGTCGATGGCCTCGAGCCTGTGGGGCACCGAGCCGACCATTGCATCCGAGTAACTGTCGCAGACAAGGCTGTAATCCCTAAGAAGCCGGCGGAACGAGGTGAGCAACAAATGGTGACAAAGGACTGGCGCCCCGGTCTCGGTGGTGACGGTCATGACCAGCCGCCTGTCGGCCACTGCTAGGCACAGCCGATAGGGTCCACCGTCGTGACCAACGGGTGCAAAGCTATTGTTGTCCAGGAGGTCAAAAATCGCGACTGCCTGTTCGCGCTTATGGTCTTTGTCCGTCTGCCTTCCGAACGACCCGTCGAGAGAAACCGCACAAAGTCGAAAGCTGGACGAAGAGGTGGTCGCGGTCGTCATAGCAGGCTCCGCTTCGGTACATCGTTTGCCTTCGCCACTTCGCGAAACCGTCCGGCAATACAGTGAGATGTGGCTGCCGTCGAAACAGGTCCGACGACAGCCACGTTGCCTTGGGAGGCGGACGGGAAAGAACATTTGGTTGAGCTGCCTGAACGCACCGAGAAAAAGCGGCAGCCGCTGAAGAAGGATCAACGGCAGCCGAGTGGACCTGCGTGGCACGGAGTAGTGCCAATTGCAGGTCAGGAGCTGAAGCAGGCGAATTTGATTTGGCTTTGGTCGAAGTGATGTCCGCCAGACTGCCGGGGAAGGAAGCCCATTGCAAACACACCTGTTCATTCTTTGATGGGATCATGTCGTCATCATCTCAGAAGCCGCGAAACGACTTCGATGGGCCGGGTCCTGGCGGCCTCTGTCGTACGCTCGACCGAAAGCACCGTTTGCGGCGGACGCTCTCCATCATGCAGGGCCTGGAGCTGCTCGCCGAGGTCCTTGTCCGCGGCCGTAAGCCGATGGTTGAGGCGAAGAAAATCCATCCAGGTTGGCGTGCGGAATGTCTCCGTCCAAACTGACGGCGTTTGCAGGTTGCGCTGCAGCGTCCAGTTTCGGGCACCGGCCCGGCTTTGAACATGCCGTCTTGCGCGCATGCAACCCAGAAACGCCTCAATGTTCTCTTCGGATATGGAATACTCGATTTTGACGCCGATCGGACCACTTCTGGGCTTCAGATCGAGTGCCAAGTCGGGCGGATGGAAATCCGAACTCTCCTGGTCCGCTTCTTCCCATGGACGCACGGGGAACAGTAGTCCCGTTGCCGCGACCAGCAGCAGAGCTCCTGACGCGCCCTCCAGAGCCCAGGTCAAGGAGTAGTTCTGGGCGACGGTTCCCCAGACCCAGCTGCCAGCCGCCATGCCGCCGGCACTCAAGGCGTAATAGATCGAGAGCGTGCGGCCGACAACCCATCTTGGACTGGCCAGCTGCACCGCGACGTCGATGCCAGTCCACGTAATCAGCCATCCGGCACCCCCGAGTGCCAGCGCCAAAGCCGCCACGGCGACTGACGATGTCAGAGCAAGGGAAAGGCAGCATGCCGCACAGGCAACAGAGGCGACCGCCACCAGCTTGTTTTGAGACATGATCCGCCGGAGGAAGCTGTTGCACATGCCGGCGGCGAAAGCCCCGCCGCCAAAGCCGGCCAACAGAATACCGTAGACGATCGGCCCGCTTTGCAAACGGTCGCGGACGACGAGAGGCAGCAGTGCAAGGATAGAGATACTGGCCAAGCCGAACAGAGTCGCCCGGACGACCGCTGATCTGATCTCGAAGGACATTGCCGTGAAGCGCAGACCGTCGTGGATCGCCGTGGACATTCTTTCACGGGGGAGAGGCGAAGCGCGCACGTGCCATTTGGTGCGCCAGATGGCACCAAGCGGCGTCAGATCGCACAGCGCGGCTATGGCGAAAGCGGTGAGCGGTCCGAAGAAAGCCAGGATTACGCCGCCCAAGGCCGGACCAACGCTGCGCACGATGTTGTATCCGACAGACGTCAGCGTCACCGCGGCCGGAATGTCGCGCTTGTGCAGGATATCGCCAATGGAAGCGTGCCAGGCAGGATCATTCAAAGCGAACCCGCAGCCGGCGAGGAACCCCAGTCCGAGGATGAGCCAGGGACTGATAAATCCCAGTCCCACAGAAATCACCAGCGTCGTTGACGCCAGCGCCAACAGGCAGTGTCCTGCAAACATCACCCATCGGCGGCTAAAATTGTCGGCAATGGCGCCGGCGAGGATCGACAGGAAAAATACCGGCAATGTCGAGGCAGCCTGCACCAGGGCGACCATCAGGTCGGACGCCGAAATGGTCACCATCAGCCAACTGATGGCCACGGTTTGCACGAGCCATCCGAGACTGGATATTTGCGAGGCCGTCCAGATCGCGCGAAATGCGGGATTCCGGAGAGGAGCCAAGGTGGTCGAAACACCGGATTGGGGATCGGCATGCTGCATTTCGTCGTGTCTCTTTCAGACTCCTAAAATGTCCCTGGGACGCAACAGAGTACCCGTCACCGCAGGGCGGATTTCGCCGTTTTGAGCGTGTCGCTGCAGGAACGCTGCGTTAAAGGCTCGAAAAGGCACGATAGCAGCCACGGCTCTTTCCTGGCCCATCGCGGCGCTGATCATCCGGCCTTGATAGCGATATTGATCAGGAGCGCTAGCGCCTCGCTACCGTCTCTGATCAGTCGACGCGAGCGTGAAGCGTCGCTCCATTGAATTAACGCCAAAGGGTTGAGCTTTCGAGCAGCCTAAACTTCGGCGCCTACCGTGGGAGCTGTGCTAGCTTATTCGTGAGGCAAAGTGCGGCTAATGTTACGGTTTAAAGGAAATCGATTTTCGGCGGCGCTATTTGCACGCAGCCAATTGCAAAACGTTGCCACTTCCTTACGGGGCTTTGTGTCATTTAGTCGAACGAAATAGTATTGAAACCCCGTTTGGATAGGGGCCTGATCTGAGAATAGCCTAACCAACCGACCGGCCTCTATGTCAATTGCAGCAATTTTGCTGCTAACCAAGGCGATACCGAATCCAGAGATAGCGGCATCTAATGCCATCATCTCGCTTGGAAACCTATGACCTTGAAAAGCATCAGGGTGCGAGATATTCGCCGCTTTTAACCACATTTGCCAATTGGGAGCAGCTGATGCCAGCGCGGGCCAATCCACATGCAACAAACGATGATGCTTCAGATCAGCCAGCTTAAGCGCTCGTCCGTTCGTTTGAAAAAGTTTCGCGCTAGAAACCGGGAAATAAACGTCTTGGAAAAGCTTTTCAACCTGCAGGTCAGAATATTTGCCAGTGCCGTAACGGATCCCTACATCGGCCGAGCCTTTTTTTAAATCCACTAAATCATCGCGCGCGTCTATTCTCACTTCGACTTCCGGGTGCGCCTGCCTAAAATCCTCCAGTCGAGGAACTAGCCATTTCATGCTGAACGAAGGCGGTGCCGTAACCACAATATAATCTTTGGGCCGTGCGTTCTGCATTGCATCACACGCGCCAGAAATGTTGTTCATTCCTGCCGCCAATAACGGCACTGCAAGTTCTCCAACTCTCGTCAACGCAAGCGCTCGCGGGTTACGATCGAACAACCTTATCTCAAAATAATCTTCGAGTTGGCGCACCTGCTGGCTGATTGCCGCAGGTGTCACGTTGAGTTCTTCGGCTGCCTTTTTGAAGCTCATATGCCGCGAAACAGTTTCAAAGGCGCGAAGCCAGTTTAAGGGGGGAATGCCGCGCGGAGCTTTCGATACGTTAGGCACGCTTAGCCTCGCTTTAGTTAATATCGTTTGTGAATCGCTCTACTCCAAATAGCATTCAGGAGCCAACGAATTTATGAACGAAGTATGCTACGTCGAGCCCGGATCAATCCTCAATGTCCTGCATTCACCCAACACATCCACCTGTCGATAACAATGTCTCCACTTGTGGAGGGCAACTGGGCATATTGATAGCGGGGATTACCAGCATTGTCTCGGCCGGCTCCTATACAACTCTTGCAGGGCTGCTAACGACCAATTTCGTAAAGCAGCTAGGGTGGAGCGTATCATCCATTTCGCCGGGAATTGCGCTCAATATGATCCTGTATGGGTTAACGGCTCCATTTGCGATCTACGCGATGCGTCGCTTCGGTATTGCTAAGGTGGCAAACATCGCGCTCCTTATGCTTGTCACTGGAAGCGGTATGGCTCTAGTCCCAAATCCGCTTATGTTTAATTTTGCATGGGGCATCATCATTGGCATTGGGACGGGATGCCTGACGATGGCATATGGTAGCCTCATCGTCAGCATCTGGTTTCCACGCCAGCAAGGAGCAATTTCAGGTTGCCTAGTTGCCTCAAGCGTATTTGGGCAGTTTGCTCTCCTTCCGTTTTGGTCCGAGGTCATGAGCATTTTTGGCTGGCGTGCACCGCTCATCGGCTCGGCTGGCATTGCGGCACTGGCAATTCTTGCAAATGTATTTCTTCTTCGTGGCCATGCTGAAGCCCCCAACGCCCGATATTGTGGCCCAATCGGCCCGGCTCTGTTCAGCGGATTGTCGGGCGCCGCAAAGACCTGGATTTTTTGGGTTCTCGCTGCTCTGTTTATGATTTGCGGCGCCACGACCAACGGCATCATGTGGAGCCACTTTACTCTTGCCGCCAGTATCTGCGGGTTGACTGTTACAGCAGCCTCTTCGGTCTTACTCCTCGTAGGCGTTTTCAACGTATTGGGAACGACAATATCTGGATGGCTCACTGACCGAGTTAGTGTTCAAATTATCCTGGCAGTAGCGTTTGCTGTCAGGGCACTCACGCTCCTTTCTCTGCCGTTCGTCCTTACGGGAGACTTTGGTGCGGAGATTATAACCTTCGCCATTGTTTTTGGCATCATGGATGTTGCCACCGTTCCCCCGGTTATTGCCATTTGCAACCGCGTTTACAATGACGACGGTCCAGCAGTTTTCGGATGGGTGAACGCGTTCCATCAGATTGGCGCTGGCGCCATGGCCTATTACGGGAGCATCCTATGGCTCGAGCACGGCAGCTACAACCCTCTCTGGTACGCCTCTGGTGTTCTCTGCCTGATAGCTACCGGTATCGTCTTCGCAAGTAAGTACAAAGCGCGGAACGTGATCGCGACCAGCTGATCGTATCATCCTATCGTACTCTCACTCTGGGAATTAAAGCCATGAACGATGTTCGTTTCGAAAGTCCCAAGCTCGCGCATGCCAAAGAAATTGCCAGCCTCGTTCAAGGCACTACTCATCTGGATAAGAATAGCAACTACACGTATGCTCTCTGGTGCACACACTTCTCTTGACAATCTGCAGTGGCTCTCCGCGATGATGAAGTGATTGCGTTTCTCACGGCGTTTCGCTCCCCGGAGAGGCCGGATTCATACTTCTTATGGCAGACAGCCACAAAACCTCGCCATGGAATTGCGGCGCTGGGCCTCGAATTGCTTGAATTTGCGGTCAAACGAGAGGTCTCACATGGTGCACGTTTTGTAGAGGCCTCTGTCGATAAAGACAACAAGCCGATCCGATTGGTGATGAAGACCCTTTGCAAGCGATTGGGCGGCCATCTCACTGAAGAACTCCTCTATTCCTCCGAATTTCTCTCGAGCAAGGACGCAGAACATCACGATGAGACGCTTTCCTGCCGTTCCCGCCCTGATCGACGCCCTTGCAATTTTAGGACGTCGTAAACCTAGGCAACTTCCTGACCTTCGGCTAATCACGAACACAGGTGCCGCACCCTCGCCGGCATCTATCAGAACGCTTCGCGAAGCGCTTCCTTCCGTCGGGTTTCAGCTGATGTATGGACTGACCGAATGTAAGCGCGTCAGCATCTGCCCGGTTGACAACTCAGAACCCGACTTGAGCCGTATAAGGTTCCAGAGAGGGTTTGGCCAATTTCCGAAATACCCAGAACTGCAAACAACAAGTTTGACAGGAGGGCGCTCATGCGCCTGCTGGAAGAAGGTGTGGCGCAGGTGCCCCAAAACACTAGCGTGGAGATACCCTATGCTTAAGAAAGTTCTTTCTAAAGACGAAGCCCGTGACGCCCTCCGAAAAGCATTACACGCGGTCCTTGAGGAAGAAATTCCGCCGCTTACCGACAACATCGTTTTATTTGAGAAATTCCAGCTGGACTCCATGAGCATGCTTGAGACGCTCATCGAACTGGAGGAGATGCTTGGATTCAGCGTGGATCCTGAAGAACTTGATGTCAAAGATTTCGAGACTGTCGGTGGTTACACGGACTTTCTCGTAATGACTGCAGCCGCGGCTTAGCCAATCGTCGCAATATCGGAAAAACCAACACAGGAGATAGACCCCGATGATTATTCGCTCGCTCGATGGAATCACCGATACCGAACGGGACGTTGCGGGTGCGCTCGGCACCTGGCGGAGCAAACGTTTGATCCTCGCCGACGATAGGGCGGGATTTTCCCTGCACGAGACGACGGTGTATCCAGGGACAGTAACGGATCTCTGGTACAAGCATCATGTTGAGGCTGTATTGTGTGTTGAGTGTCTGTTCAAGAATGGCGGCCGGGCGCGGGGTTGAGTGAAGGGCGGCAATCAGATTCTTTGTATTTTGCGACAAATACGGAGACATCGAATGGCCTGGACACCCTTCACCCGGCGTCATCATGACAGAAGCCGCATGCGCTACGCAAGCGATCTGACTGACCGTGAGTGGAGCTTGATCGACCCCTTCATGCCAAGGCAGCCCCGACTTGGCCGCAGACGCAAGACGTCCCTTCGGGCGGTGATGGACGCGATTTTTTATCTGCTGCAGTCGGGCTGCCAATGGGCATTGCTACCGCATGATTTTCCACCGAAGAGTACGGTCTATCATTATTTCAAGCGGTTCTGCCGGGACGGGACGTGGCGTCGTATTCATGACGCGCTCTATTGCCGAACGCGGCAGCTTGAGGGGCGCGAAGAGCAGCCATCATTTGCCATCATCGATAGTCAGTCGGTGAAGACAGGCCCGGACGCCCGTTCTGATATCGGCTATGACGCGGGCAAAAAGATCAAGGGTCGCAAGCGGCACATTCTGGTCGATACCCTGGGCATGCTTCTGAAAGCAGAGGTCCACTCGGCGAGCATTCAGGATCGCGACGGAGCGGCACTTGTCTTCGACAAGCTGGCCAACCGCTTTCCATTCATCGAAAAAATCTGCGGCGATGGCGGCTATCAGGGCCCAACGGTCGAAGAGACAAGCCCGCGACCGATGGAGATTATCAAACGCAATCAAGCCGGTTTCCAGGTGCTGCCGAAGCGATGGATCGTCGAACGAACGCTGGCTTGGCTCGGCATAAACCGCCGAATGGCAAAGGATTTCGAGCGCTTCTCAGCCACAAGCCTCGCCTTCATCCAAACCGCAATGATCAAGCTCATGACCAGAAGGCTCGCTCGATATCCCCTTTCTTGAATAGACTCTGAGGGTGAATGCGAGCTTACCAATCGGGAAACCGGCGAAGTTCACACCATCCGCGTTGGTGATATGTATCTGCTTGACCAACATGATCGCCACACCTTGCGACCGAAAACCAAGTTTCGCGCGATATGTGTGTTTAATCCTCCCCTTACCGGCCGAGAAGACCACGATGCCGACGGTGCTTATGCGCCGGACCAAGAAGCAGCGAAGTGAGACCTGCCGAAGGTAACCACTTCATCTTCGAAAGCCTTGGTAATACTGTCGGCAACCGCGCCACCAGATGATGCAGGCGTCGCCGACCGGCGAGGGCGATCTGCGGTTAGCATTGAGACATTGCTAAAATCTGCAAAGTGAAGGCGCTGAGGCATGTCGCACTTGGAAATAGAATGCACCCCCCCCACAATAACTGTCAAAGCTGGTTAGATGCGCGACGCTGTCAGCCAGTTAGAAACGCGACACTTGCGCTTCGGATTAGCCACCGATCCGAGCGGCTGGGCCGGGCTGCAAGGGAGGAGCGGGGGCGGCTGAGGAACACCTCTCGGCTTTAGCTTTGAGACGCCTCACTCTGCAGCGTCGAGCCGCAACAGTGCCTTCTCACGCCGCGCAATCACCACCGGATCGTTCATGAAATCCGTCTTTCGACCCGGCTTGCGGCCCCGCGGTTTGTAGCCATTCTTCTCGCTGTTGGTCTTCACATCCGGCTTCGTCTGCTGCTCCTGGCGCTCCTTGATGTAAGCCAGGACATCGCCGAGCCGCTTGTTCTCGGTGATCGCCGCATGCGTCACCCGCTGGTCCTTGTCGAACGTCCTGTAGGGCAGGGAATACCCCTTCCACCGCACATCCAATCGACCATCCGCATAGGCATAGGTCTCGACATAGCGACCCGCCAATCCGCGCGTCACCTCGGTCTCCTCCAGCATGATCCGCTTGCGCTCGAACGAAACCGTCAACTGCGATCCGACATAACGCTGCTCGCGTTTGCACAGAATCTCGCCCAGCCGTTCCGGCGCCAGATTCATCGGCCGGTGCAAGTCATCGGACCGGGCAGGGACAATCGCAAACCGGGCATTGTAGTCGTCCATGAAGCCAGGCAAAAACGCGTTGCCCGTCTCCATGTCGCAGATCTGAGCCAGTCGTAATTCCTTGACCAGCCGATCCTGCAGCGTCCGGTTCATCCGCTCCACACGACCCTTGGCCTGACTCGAATTTGCGCAAAGAATCTCGATACTTAGTTCCGCTAGTGCACGGCCGAACTGGGTCATGCCCTGGCCACCCTTGGCGTCCTTCTTCGCCACCCGGAACACCGTATGCTTGTCGGAATAAAAGGCGATCGGAGCGCCATGCTCCTTCAAGTAAAGTTCGAGTGCGTCGAAATAGGTGAACGTGCTCTCCGATCGTACAAAGCGCAACTGCATCAATCTGCCCGTCGCATCATCGACAAACACCAAGAGCGAGCACGGCGGTCCGCGATCTTCAAACCAGCGATGTTCGGATCCGTCGATCTGCACCAGCTCGCCATAGGCTTCGCGCCGTAGCCGCGGCTGATGAAACGTCCGGCGCTGCTTGCGCGACAGCCAAAGTCCGGCCTCCGTCATCCAGCTGCGCAACGTCTCGCGCGACACCCGCAATCCATCGCGCTCGGCAAGCTTCTCGGCCGCTAGCGTCGGCCCGAAGTCCGCATAGCGTTCGCGAACCAGCGTCACCGCATAATCCCGAACACCGTCGCTGATCCGGTTGTTCGACGGCCGGCCGATCGCCTTGTGCCGGATCGACGCCGCACCACCAGTGCGGATCCGCTCCAGCAGCCGACGCACCTGGCGCTCGCTCAGATCAAGCACATGCGCCGCCGACACCAACGTCATGCGGCCGGCGACGACTTTCGACAAAATCTCGATCCGCTGCAGATCGCGCTCGCTCATCGCTATCAATCCCATCCGCAATCTCCCAGACGTCGTTCAGACGCGGGGAGTGTGACATTCCAACTTTGCAGAAACAGGACACTTTAACTTTGCGGTGGAGAATCTACACCAAGTGCAACATGGGCGTTTGAAGGGTAGGGGATCAGCCGCATTCACGCAAATGCGCCATGAAGACCTCGGCCGGTGTTTTGTAGCCCAAGCACTTTCTTGGCAGCGAATTCAGGTGATGGGCGAGGTCGACAAGTTGCTTCTGAGCGACGTTGGACAGATCCGTATCGCCAGGCATGAAGCGTCGAATGCGCTTGTTGGTGTTCTCGACAGCGCCTTTCTGCCAAGGCGAATTGGGATCGCAGAACCAGCTCCTGGCGCCGATCCCATCTTCCAAAGCCCTGAAAGCGGAGAACTCCGTGCCGCGATCAAAGGTGAAGCTTCGGCGTGCAAAAGACGGCAATGGTGAGAAGGCATGGATGATCTTGTCCATGATCGGTCGCGAGTGACGGCTGCGGTTCTTGATCATCACCGTATAGCGGCTCTTGCGCTCGACGAGAGAGGTGACGTTGGTCTCTCCGAGTTCACGCCGGAAGATCAGGAGATCGCCCTCCCAATGCCCGAACTGTGATCGATCATCAATAAAATCAGGTCGTTGGGAGATTCTGTAGTCGAGCGGGATTAAGCCGTCGCGCGGTTTGCGTGCGCCGCGGCGCCGACGCCTGCGCCGTCGTTCCGGCGGGTGCTGATACAGCCCGAGCGGATAATCTTCCTTGCAATAGATGAAACGATAAATCGTTTCCGGGCAAATGCGCACAGGACTGACGCCATCGGCGAGAAGCCGGCCAGCGATCTGCTCAGGTGACCAATGCGCCTTCAGCCGGTCGATGACGAGATCGCGCAGATGCGGATGGCGTCTGAGTTTGCGCAGCCGTCGTCGGCGCTCCTTGCTCATGTCGTTGGCGATACCGCTGTAATAGCCGCTGTATTCCGGAAATTCGTGATCCTGGAACGTATTGCGTTTAAGCTCGCGATAGATCGTCGAACGATGACGACCGAGTTGGCGGGCAATCTCCGAGACGGAAACCTTGCGTTCTCTAAGATGAAAAAGACGCTTGCGATCAGGCAGGGTGAGCTGCGAATAGCAAAGGGACATGCATATATCTCCAAGGCGAAGCCATTGTTTTTATAAGCATGTCGCACTTGGAAATAGAATGTACCCCCTTACAATAACATATCGCATAACATACCTTATGGAACTGCCTGGTAGATGGCCGAATTGGCGCGATGCTCTTGCAACAGCAATTTCACCCTCGGCGCAGCTCAGCCAGCACGCCTTTATCTGGAACCCTCCTCACAGTTTGAATTTGTTCCACTACTTCGCATCATTCTGGTTGGGCACAGGCAAAGCGGGTCGCACGACGCCAACCCCGTTTTCGATGGCTATCTTTGTTCCAAACGGCTCTGACAGTCTCTGCAAGCGCTCGAGAATCAGCCTCGCCTTTAAAAGATCGGCGGGGCTTGGAACGCCTCGATTGGCAAACCTCTTGGAGTGGCCCAAATCAATCGGAAATAGGCGGATTTCTGCAAGCCGATTTTCGTTATACAAGCTCTTGGCTATCACGCTTTCGTAGAAAATCGGATCGTCGAAACCTGGGTCAGTTGAATAGCCTCTCGACATCTCGCTGAGGGTGACTTCGCCATCGGTATGCTCTCGTGGGTCTCGTCCATATTCAGCATACATGTCTGCGCCTACTGGGGTGCGAAGGTCGTCCATAATAAAGTTACCGATGCTGTAGAAAATCGGGCGGCCTTTGTAGATTTCGATGCCGCGAAGCTGGTGTGGTCCGTGCACGATATACGCGTCCGCTCCGGCATCGATCATATTGCGCGCGAAGGCTTGCTCATAATCGGGGGTCTGCTGAGACCAATTTCCCGGCTCGTGCCCATGATTGGTGACGATACAAAAATCTGAGAACTGCTTGCCCTGGCGTACATCGCGGAGAATTCGGGCGACATCGACCGGGTCCGGAAGATAGCTGTAGCCTACCTTGTTGCCCATCTTGAACCTGGCGCCTGCAATCGTGACGCAATGATCGTCAAGTTCGGGATTGTAATACGGCAAAGCATTCCGTACTTGCCTCAAATTTTCTATCATCGGCTGGCAGACGATGATCTCCTCACGCAGTCGGAGTGCGTTAAGACCTGGCCTACCCGGCGCCTGACCGGCCGGATCGCAAGCACGCGACATCGGTGTAAACGTGGATGCAAACGATACTAGAGAGACTCTCCCACGGGGCGTTTCCAAAAAGCGGGCAGCGCTGGCCTGAGAGAGGTTTTCCCCAACACCGGCGTAGACGATCCCAGTTTCGTCGAGAGCCCGGCAAGTCTCGCGCATTCCCTCGGCACCCCATTCGAATGTGTGATTGTTGGCGTAGCTTACCAGATTGAAACCCATCGCCTTTAAGTCGGGACCGAGTTCCGGAAGGCTAACATGATAGGCACCGCCGTGTTCCCCCTGCGGGCTCCCCTTAAACGAGCGGACATCAAAGATATTGGTTTCCATATTGCCGAAAGTAACGTCCGCTCCCCGCAGGGTCTCGACTACGTTACGAAAGCCGGCATGATTTCCCTTGGTCAGAGCTCGTGTTACGATTAGGTCGCCGACGGCTACCAGAGTAAATCCGTCTGCAACATTGGTGTCGAGCGAACCGATAATGTCGTATGAACCCACTTGCTCGGCGAACTCACTTTCGATTTCCCGCTCGGGGCTCTCATTAGCCATAATTCATGACTCCCATATTAGCTTCTGAGGTCTATTGGCCCAGCCAGCTCTGTTTTTGGATGACGGGATCTGCCGCCGGCAGGCCAGACTCTCTCGCTGCCGCAACCGGCAGGCACGGAAATGGGCGCCCAATGGATATCGCGCTGCAATCTTTGAGAGCAGCGATTACCCTTAAACCGGAGCGCGGACGTGACACGCGACAGCGCGGCCATCGGGCATTGACACCAGCGGGGGCACGTCAATGCGACAGCGGTCTTGTACGAGCGGGCAGCGCGGGTGGAATGCACACCCGCTCGGTGGGTTGA
>NZ_JABDWM010000033.1:0-34156 GCF_019685295.1 Rhizobium sp. NLR22b | reverse complement strand
TCGAACCGGCGCCGCGCACGACGCTGCCCGCTCCGACCAGGCCGCCCAGCCGGATGCGGGTCTCCGGCGCCACCGGCGTCTTGGCCAGATCGGCCGGCATGTAGAAATAGGCCACCGACTGGCTGAAGGCGAACATCACCAAAAGCACCGCCGCAAGGATGAAACTCATCCCGCCCGCGATCACCGCAAGGCGCTTCTGCTTGCGCGTCATCGCGAATCTCCTGCAGCTGTCATGTGAGGCTTCTGCCTCGAAGCGGCCAGCGGAACGCCGCCATTGGCGGAAATATGTTGGTTGACGAGCGGCAGCCACGCCGCGCCGGCAGGCGACAATTTCGCCAGCGCTTCGAAATCTGCCAGCGCCTCGGTGGTCCGTCCCGCCTGCTCCATGCCGACGGCGATGTAGAACAGCGCGCGCGGGTTTTTCGGTTCGAGCCGGAGTATCTGCCGCAGGATGTCAAGCGTGTCCGCGGTCACCGAACCTTGCGCTTCGATCATCAGGGCCTCGGCGAGGCCGCCCAGGCGATCGACGTCGGGTCCGAGGATCCGCAGCGCATTCCGATAAGCCGACTGTGCCTCGGCGATCCGGCCGGTCCTGAGGTAGACCGGAGCGATGACGTTCCATCCCCGCCCGTCATCGGGCTGGCTTGCGAGATGGCGTTCCGTCTTGGAAATGAGCATTGCGATATTGTGGCCGGGATCTTCCAGCCGCGCCTGCAGCGGCTGCGACGGCATGTCGGGCGAACCCAGCCGGGTATAAAGGCCGATGCTCGCGAGCGGCAGAAATAAGCTGATGGCCAGCTTCGGCCATCGATGGGCATGCGGCGGTCTCCGGCGCTCTTCACACTGTTGTTCGGTTGCCTTGAAAAGCCGCCGCGCGATTTCGGCACGGGCATATTCGTACTCGTTGCGAGGGAGTTGGCTCGTCTCCATGTCCCTGTCGAGGTCGACAAGCTGGTCCCGATAGACCCGGCATGCATCAGCCGCACCACTGTCGATCCGGGCAAGGCCCGAAGCAAACGGATGAAGAAGGGAAGCAATGACGGCAGTCGCGATGACCGCGAAAACAATCCAGATAAGCATGACGTCGAGGTGCCTTTCGCCCCGACCTTAATGGAGCGGGCGATCGCCACATTGACGCCGGTCAAATTGCGGCGCTCTTTTCCGGCTTCCCGATGTCAGCACGCCTTCCGCAACTGGTCGACACTGTCGACCAGGACAATCTTGCCTCTGACTTCGACACCTGCAGGAACGAGCGCCGCGAATGCGCGCGAAAGGGCTTCGGGCGCAAGCCCCAGTTTGCCGGCCAGGATCCTCTTCCGGTAAGGCAGGCGAAATGTGGCCTGCGACGCCGAGGCCGGGCAACGGCTCACGAGGTAGTTCGCGACACGTTGCGCGGCCGTGTGCAGCCGGTCTCCTGCTATGCAATCCATCGCGCCGAGCAGATGTCGGGTCATGATTCGCATGACGTTGCGATGAATGGTGGGGTACCGCTCGGCGAGCGCCCGCAAGTCCGCAAGTTCGAACAGGGCCACCTCCGCTCCGTCGGCGGACCACGCGCCGTAGGCGTAGGTGCCGCCGCCCGACAGAAGATATTCGCCGAAGGTGTCGCCGGGCTCGCAGACGCAGATATCCGCCTCGCGCCCGGCGGACTCGGATTTGGAAAGTCGGACGAATCCGCTCATCACGCAATAGACGAACAACGCTGGCTGGCCTTCTGCGATGATCCGCTCATCCGCAGCGAATGTTTGAAACTGAGCTGTAGCGGCGAGCTCCTCTATCGTCGACTCGTGGAGGCCGTCGAACAGGTCAGACCGCAAAAGTATGGGATTTTTCGCAAGCATCGATCTTCCTCTCGTCTTGGTCATATGCGGCTCAAGATTTGTTGCGGTCGGTTTCGTCCTCGATGAGAATTCGCCAAGCAGCTCCTTCAAGGTCGTCATACTGGCCGCTCTTCAGCGACCAGAGGAATGCAAGGAGGCCCATTCCCCCCATCAGCAGCGCGATCGGGATCAGATAGATCAGCATGTTCATGCGGTTTTGACCTCCCCGCCGGCTCGCGCTTCGGTCGGCATGGGGGAGTGTTTGCCGAAGGTATTCAACCGCAGCGCATTGGTTACGACGATGATCGATGATGTCGACATGGCCACCGCTGCGATCAGCGGCGTCGCCAGTCCGGCGATCGCGATCGGGACCGCCAGCAGGTTGTAGCCGATGGCCAGAACAAAGTTCTGCCGGATCAGGCTGGCGGATCGTCGCGCGACGGCGATCGCTTCCGGAACGGCATCGAGCCGTTCGTTGAAAAAGACGAGGTCGGCGGCCTGCCTGCCGATGTCGGATGCGGTGGCGGGCGCCATCGAGACATGCGCGGCGGCAAGTGCCGGCGCGTCGTTGATCCCGTCGCCGACCATGAGCACGCGATGGCCCTCGCCGCTCAGCCTCTGGCATTCCTCGACCTTCTGCTTCGGCGCCACCGCGCTCAGAGCCCTTCGAATACCGAGAGCCCGCGCCGTGTTGTCGACGACGGTTTGCCGGTCGCCTGATACCATCAGCGTTTCAAGGCCGGCGGCAGTGATATCGCGGACAGCCGCGGCAGCGCCGGGGCGAAGCGTGTCGTCAAAGAGGAAATATGCCAGTTCGGCACCGTTCTTCGACAGGACCACTTCCGAAAACGGCCTGTCGGCCGCGCCGGTCGTAGGGCCGGTTTCGCAGGCAAAGGCCCGATTGCCCAGCCGATAGACATCCGTTCCATTGCTGGCCTCCAGCCCCCCAGCGGGTATTTCCGTGACCCTGTCGAAGGAGAAGGAAGAAGCCTGCTCCATGTCCCGCAGCAGCGCCTGGGAAAGAGGATGCCGTGAATGCGCGGATAATGCGCAGGCGATGGCGGTATTGCTCGCGTCGGTCGCCTCGACCCCGACGAGGCGGGGCCGCCCCATCGTCAGCGTGCCGGTCTTGTCGAAGGCGACGATATCCGCCTCGGCCAGTCTTTCGAGCGCCGAACCGTCCTTGACCATGATGCCCTTGCGAAAAAGCTCACCCGCCGCGACCACCTGAACCACGGGAACGGCAAGGCCGAGCGCGCACGGGCATGTAATGATCAGCACCGCGACCGCGACCAGCATCGCCTGTTTCCAGTCGCCGCCGAAAAATCCCCAGGCGAGAAAGGAGACCAGCGCCAACAGGTGCACGGCCGGGGAATAGAGCGCTGCGGCCCGATCGGCGATCCGGCGATAGCGAGCCCTGCCGCCTTCGGCGGCTTCCATGAGGCTGATGATTTCCGATAGAAGGGAATCCCTCGCCACTTTCGTCGCCCTCAGGATGAGGGAGCCGGTCAAGTTCATCGCACCCGAATTCACCGCGCTGCCTTTGGCGACGGCGACCGGACTGCTTTCCCCGGTGACGATGGAGAGGTCCACGTCGCTCTCGCCGTTGACGATCATGCCGTCGACGGGGATGCGCTCGCCCGCCGCGATCGCGATGTCGTCACCCACCGCGATCTCTTCCACCGGAACGTAGCGGCGCGATCCGTCCGGCATCATCAGCAGCGCCCCGCGCGGGGCCAGTCTTGCCAGACCGTTGATCGCCGCGCGTGCCTTTTCGCGCATTACGTGATCGAGGGTTCTGCCGATCAGCAGGAAGAACAGCAGCGAAACCGAAGCGTCGAACCATGCGTGTTCGCCGTGATGCACGGTCTCCCACAGGGAGACGGCATAGGAGAGCGTCACCGCGAGCGAGATCGGAACGTCCATGTTGGTGCGCCCGCGTTTCAAGGCGTTCCAGGCCGATTTGAAGAAGAAGCGCCCCGCATAGACCAGTGCGGGGGCCGCGATCATCGCCGAGATCCAGTGAAACATGTCCCGGGTCGCCGCGTCGGCGCCAGACCAGACCGACACCGAGAGCAGCATGATGTTGGCAGCTGCAAAACCAGAAACCCCGATCGCCAGCAGCAACTGGTTCCTGATTCGGTCGTTTTCAGGCGCCGCGGCTGTGAAGAGATGCGCGCGGTATCCAACCGCATTGATGGCTGCGAGGATTTCGGAGGGATCGGTCGCCTGCCTTTCGAATTCTTCCTGATAGATGCAGCTAACCCGGCGGGCAGTGAGATTGACCCGGGCCTTCCTGACGAAGGGAAGCGCCGACAGCGCTTTTTCGATGGTGACTATGCAGCCGCCGCAGTGGACGTCGGGGACACTGAGGTCGAGCTGATGCAATCCGGCCCCGAGCGGGTGGCTCGCCAGCCGGACTTCGTCGGCGCTGGCCGATGTCGCGCTGAGGGCGAGTACGCTTTCCGTATCCATGGTGCAGCAGGTCATTGGCCAATCTCCGCCGTATCGATGCGCTTCGCCTCGTGCATGACGACCACGCCGTTCCTTCTCGATATGGCCTCGACGATCCAGTCGCCGCCGGTCACCTCGTGGTCGGCTTCGAACCGGCCATCGCCGGTCCTCCGGAGCGTCAGGTGGAAGTCCTCGTGATCACCGACCGGTCTTTTGAAGTTCAGCGTGACATCGTCGATGATCGCAGGCGCGCCCTTGCCATCGTGGATGTCGTAGCGGATCGCGCGGCCCTTGACGGAGAGAGCGCCCTCGACGCCGGAGGCGGCCATCGCCTTCATCGCTGCCGCCTTGCCGTTGAATTCCTGACTGGCCACATAGGTGTTTTCAACGACCAGGCCGCTCCAGCTGGATGAGGCATAGAAGGCCATGGTGACGTTGGCGGCAATCACGACGGCGAAAAATGCCGAGGTGGCGAGCAGCATGTGCAAGCCGGTAAAACCTCGAGTGGACGCCTTCATTTCACCTCTCCCGGTGCGTTGAACGCCGCGCGATAGGTCGCCCGGTCGGAATGGTCCGAATCTTCGATAACGAATAGGAATTCATTGATCTCGGCCCCGTCGGGCTTGCGCGTCACGAAGACCTTCAGCGTCGTGGCCGCGTCCGGTTCGGCACGGACCGTGAAGCTGCGGCCATCCTGCCTGCCGAACTCGGGAATGCGCATCACGCCGCCCTCGAGCCCGATGAGGGTGATGGTCACATCCCGCGGCGTCGGCACCATGTTGAGGACGCGAAGTGTGTAGCCGTTGCGGATGGAGCCGTCGCTTTCCAGGACATATTGGGGGTTGCGATCATGGACGACGTTGAGTTCGAGTCGTTCGCGGAAGGCAAGATGGATGACCATGGCGATGCCGATCGATGCCCAGACGACGGCGTAGAAAACGATCCTCGGACGAAAGATGATCCGCCAGTCGAAATGCCGGACCGCCGAGATGAAGCTTCCATCGGCGTTTCGGACATTGGAGGGCTGGATGGCGGTCCGTCCTCCGTCCGTCGCAAGCGACATGTTGCTCGAATATTCGCTGAGCGTCGCATAGGCGATCAGCCCGCGAGGTTTTCCCAGCTTGTCCATGACGCCGTCGCAGGCATCGATGCAGAGCGCGCATGTGATGCATTCCATCTGCTGACCGTCGCGTATGTCGATGCCCATCGGACAGACCGCGACGCAGGCATTGCAATCCACGCAATCGCCGACCGGCAGGCCCTTGGCCTGGGTTTTCTTGGCGTGGCGCGACCGCTGCTCGCCTCGCCAGTCATTGTAGGTGACGACAAGCGAATTCTCGTCCAGCATCGCGCCCTGAATGCGCGGCCACGGACACATGTAGGTGCACACCTGTTCGCGCATCAGCCCCCCAAGCACATAGGTCGTGGCTGTCAGGATGGCGATCGTTGCATAGGCGGCCGCAGGAGCGCCGCCACCAAACAGCGAAGCCGCCAGGCTCGGCGCGTCGGCAAAATAGAAGATCCACGCCCCGCCGGTGGCGGCTCCGATCAACAGCCAGATCGCATGCTTGATCAACCGCTTGCTGAGCTTGTCGAAAGTGAAGGGGCCGGCGTCGAGCTTCATTCGCGCGTTCCGGTCCCCTTCCATGGCGCGTTCGACGACGAGAAACAGGTCTACCCAGACTGTCTGCGGACAGGCGTAGCCGCACCAGGCGCGGCCGACCGCGGCGGTGACGAGAAAGAGGCCAAAGCCCGCCATGACGAGCAGGCCCGCGACATAGTAGAATTCCTGGGGCCAGATTTCGATGAAGAAAAAGAAGAAGCGCCGGGAGGAGAGGTCGACGAGAATTGCCTGATCGGGCGCGTAGGGACCGCGATCCCAGCGGATCCACGGCGCCAGGTAATAAATGCCGAGCGTGATCAGCATCACCATCCATTTGAACCGGCGGAATCGACCCTCGGCGCGCTTTGGGAAGATCTTCTTGCGCGGCGCATAGAGAGGCTGTCGGTTGCGCCGGGCGTTGACCGGCTCGACACTGACGCGCTCAATGTCATTCGGATCTGGGGCGGTGTAGAGATTCATGGAGACCTGTCCAGTGTTTGCCTGCCCTTGTCCCACCCGCGGCGCATCCGTTCCTTGATGCAGATCAAGAAATGACCTTTCGGAATGAAAAGGCCACGCCCCGGGGTAAGGGCGTGGCCGGAGGACAGCGGGGGAGAAACACCGCTGAGACGTCCTCGACAGGAGCTGAAATTATCGGCTCGTCTGCTTGTGATCCTTGAGGCAGATCAAGCTTACGATCGAATTTCCGATCTTTGCCGGATCCTCCTGTTCGGCCGACGGCGCCACCGCCTTGGCGCGTTCCGAAACGCGAGAGCGGATGATGGCGCGCGGCGTGCCATAGAGACCGAGGATGGGATTGTGATCGTGGACTGTCATCGTTTCTCCTTGGAGCATTTCCGTTTTCCTTGAATCACGGAAATGCTCTATCTCTTTGTTTTCTCGCCATTGCGGGCGCAAAACCGCCGCGCACTTTTGCTTGGGTTGCTCTAGGTTCCGCCGCCAAGCGAATGGACGAAAATGGTGAGCTCCTTGACTGTCGTGTCGCCCAAGCGTGCTGCCCAGGCAGGCATGACGCCATGTTTGGGAAAGGCGACCTGGCGGACGATGGCATCCTCGCCGCGTGCCTTCAGCCAAATCGCGTCGGCAAGATCCGGGGCACCCATTTCCGCCTTTCCTCTGGCATCCTCGCCGTGACATGCGGCGCAGTTATCGAGAAAGACCTTTTTTCCGGCTTCCGCGACTGTGGGATTCGAGGGCGCGTTGGTCAGCCCCCAGACGTAGGCGGCGACCTGTCGCATCTGGACAGGCTCCAGCACATCGGCAAAGGCCGGCATCTCGGAGGCGTGCGTTTCGGCATCCGAATCGAATCGGATCCCGTGGGCGATCGTCGTCTGGATGGCGCCCAAGTCGCCGCCCCACAGCCAGTCGTCATCGTTCAGGTTGGGAAAGCCGGGGCCGCCGCTCGCCCCCGAGCCATGACAGGGCGCGCAATTGACTTTGAATGAGGACGCACCGCCGGCAATTGCGAATTCACGGAGGGCAGGATCGGCGTCGATCTCCTGAACCGTCTTTGCAGCAATCAGGTCGTGAAACTGCGTCTGAGACGCCTTGGCCTGATTTAGATCCTGCTGCAGCTCCGCGCGGGTTGAGTAGCCGAAATAGCCTTTAGTGGCGGAAGTGATCATCGGGATAGCGGGGTATGCAATCGCATAGCCAACCGCCCAAAGTATGGTGGCGTAGAAGGTCCACACCCACCATCGGGGCATGGGATTGTTGAGCTCGCGGATGCCGTCCCATTCATGTCCGGTCGTTTCGACACCGCTGAATTCATCGATATGTTTTTCCGACATCTCAATCGTCCTTCAAGGGAATATCGGCGGCTTCTTTCGCCGTCTGCTTGCTGCCCGGGCGAAGGGTGAATACGACCACGCCGACGAAGAATGCCGCCATGGCGAGGAGCCCCCAGCTGTCGGCGAAGTGTCTCATTGCAGTGTAGGTTTCCATGGATCACCTCAACGGTAGCCGGACGCGTCGTCATAGGTCGAAAAATCGACCAGCGTTCCGAGCATCTGCAGATAGGAGACCAGCGCGTCCATTTCGGTCAGCCTGGTCGGGTCGCCGTCGAAATCGCCGACCTTAGCCTTCGGATAGCGTTCGAGGAGGGCCATCGTGTCCGCATTCGGATCGGCCTGAGCCTTCATGTCGGCCTCCGCATTCGCCAGCATGTCGTCGTTGTAAGGCACGCCGACGTCCTCGTTGGCCTTGAGGTCCATTCCGACGTCCTTGACGGTGACCTCCCGCTCCTTGAGGAAGGCGTAGCTCGGCATGATCGATTCCGGCACCACGGCCCGCGGATTTGCGAGATGCTGGACATGCCATTCGTTCGAGTAACGTCCGCCGACACGGGCCAGGTCCGGCCCGGTGCGTTTGGATCCCCACTGGAACGGATGGTCGTAAATCGATTCCGCGGCCAGCGAATAATGGCCGTAACGTTCGACTTCATCACGGAACGGCCTGATCATCTGGCTATGGCAGAGATAGCAGCCTTCACGGATATAGACGTTGCGCCCGGCGAGCTCCAGCGGCGTGTAAGGCCGCATGCCTTCCACTTTCTCGATCGTGTTCTGCAGATAGAACAGCGGTGCGATTTCAACGATGCCGCCGATGCTGACGACGAGCAGCGAGCCGACCAGAAGAAGCGTCGCGTTCTTCTCGAGGATCTTATGTTTATCCAATATCGATGCCATGTCTCACCTCATTCGGCAGGCTGTGCCTGGGGCACGAAAGTGGTCGGGATTGCGGCTTCGTCGCGCAGGTGGCCGCGGATCGTCATGAACACGTTCCAGGCCATGACGAGACCGCCCGCCAGATAAAGCGCTCCGCCGACCGCGCGCAGCACGTAGTAGGGGATCATCGCCGCGACCGTTTCGGCGAAGGAATAGACGAGAAAGCCCTGGGAATTGTATTCGCGCCACATCAGCCCCTGCTGGATACCGGCAACCCAGAGCACGGCGGCGTAGATCACGATCCCGAGGGTCGCGAGCCAGAAGTGCCAGTTGACCATCCGCAGGCTGTAGAGACGTTCGCGCCCCCACAATTTCGGTGTCAGGTAATAGATCGCCCCGAAGGTGATCATCCCGACCCAGCCCAGCGCGCCGGAATGCACATGGCCGATCGTCCATTCGGTATAGTGGCTGAGCGAATTGACCGTTTTGACCGACATCATCGGGCCCTCGAAGGTCGACATGCCGTAAAAGGCGATGGCGACGATCATCATGCGGATGATCGGGTCGGTGCGGATCTTGTCCCAGGCGCCCGAAAGGGTCATCAGGCCGTTGATCATGCCGCCCCAGGAGGGCATCCAGAGCATGACCGAGAAAACCATGCCGAGCGTCTGGGCCCAGTCGGGCAGCGCCGTGTAATGGAGATGGTGCGGGCCGGCCCAGATATACATGAAGATCAGGGCCCAGAAGTGGATGATCGAGAGCCGGTACGAATAGACGGGCCGGTTGGCCTGCTTCGGCACGAAATAGTACATCATGCCGAGGAAGCCGGCGGTAAGGAAAAAGCCGACGGCGTTGTGGCCATACCACCACTGCGTCAGCGCATCCTGAACGCCCGAGAAGAGAGAATAGCTCTTGGACCCGAGGAACGAGGCCGGTACCGCAAGGTTGTTGACCACGTGCAGCATCGCGATGGTGACGATGAAGCCGAGATAGAACCAGTTCGCCACATAGATGTGTGGTTCTTTGCGCTTCAGGATCGTTCCGAGATAGACGGCGAGATAGGCGACCCAGACAACGGTCAGCCACAGGTCGACATACCATTCGGGCTCGGCATATTCACGCGCCTGGGTGATGCCGAGCACGTAGCCGGTTGCCGCCATGACGATGAAGAGCTGGTACCCCCAGAAGACGAACCAGGCGAGGCTGCCGCCGAAGAGACGTGCGCGACAGGTCCGCTGCACCACGTAGAAGGACGTCATGATCAGCGCGTTGCCGCCGAAAGCGAAGATGACCGCCGATGTGTGAACCGGCCGCAGCCTGCCGAAATTGAGATAGGGCGCGAAATTGAGGTCGGGAAAGGCCAGTTGCAGCGCGATAATGACGCCGACCAGGAAGCCGACCACGCCCCAGAATACGGTGGCGATCAGACCATAGCGGATCACGTCGTCGAAATAGCCGGACAGGTCGACCTTCCGCCGTTGGTCCGCCGGTGCGAAGTCGATCCTCCTGACAAGGAGCAGGGTTCCCGCAACCAGGCAGAAGCTGAGTATGCCCATATGGACCGCAAAGAGATGATCATGCGCGAATGCGGCTCCGAGCAGCGCTAGAAACGCCGCGACCGCGAGCATCATTGTTTCCACAGTATAATTCATGATGTCGTCCCCAGTGCAAAGACGACCGCCCCGCGGCCGGCTTTCTCGTAGTTCGGGGCAGGACTGTCACGAAGCCGGCGACGGCTCCTTGATCTACATCAACAAGGAGACTCCAAGCTGCGGATGGACCGCCGCTGTTACACATTGTTACACTCTTTCACCCTTTGGCACCGTCCGCTCATACGCGTGTGACGCAGCGGCTTTCTACTGCACCCACTGCCACGAGGGGACACGACGATGCTGATGCAGAACAACCACGCGTTCGAAAATGCCGAGCAAACGGGCGAAGCCATTAATGCCGGCCAATCGCTTTCGTCGCTTTTCCGGAGCTCGGCGGCGGAACCCGTCGCAGCCGGCAAGGCGATTTGCTGGGAGGGCGATCAGGCGAAGCATCTCTTCCAGGTGGAAGAAGGCGTCGTTCGCCTGCATCGCATCATCGGCGAAGGCCGCCGGGTGATCACCGCCTTTCATTTCGCCGGCGATCTCATCGGCGCATCCTTGCAGAACGATTTCATTTTCACTGCGGAGGCCGTCACCGAATGCAAGATCCGGCGCATGTCGCGCAAGAGCTTTCATGAAGAAGTCGCCCGTTCCGACGCCCTCGGCCCGGCCTATATCTCCCTGCTCTGCCAGGAGGCGGCCGCTGCGCATGAACAGATGGTGCTGTTGTCGAAAAAGAATGCCGAGGAACGCCTCTGCAGTTTCATCGTCAAGCTTGCATCGCGCCGCAACCCGCGGCCGCGCCAAGGGTTGGTGCGCGTTCCGATGAACCGCCAGGACATTGCGGATCATCTCGGCCTGACCATCGAGACCGTGTCTCGCACGATCACGAAACTGGCATCACGCAACATCGTAATTCCCGAGGGCAGGCACGACCTGAGGATCGTCAATCTCGCCCGCCTGAAACAGTTGTCCGGCGACGCAGATGATTTTACTGACGATTCCTGTCATAGGGTCAACCTGCACTGATGGAACAAGCCGGAGGATCGACATTCATGCCTCACCGCCTCGTGTCACCGAGAACCGCATCGCCGCAGGAGCTGGATGCCATGGTGCACGTGCTCGACGGAGCGGATATCATGGTTCATCGTTTCGACGGAACGATCACGCATTGGTCGATCGGCTGCGAGAACATGTATGGCTGGGCAAGAGAGGAGGCCGTCAGCGAGAAGGTCCACGAACTTCTGGCGACGAAGTTTCCCGAACCGGCGGAAAACATCCGCGATCAGTTGAAATCGCGCGGCTTCTGGCACGGCGAAATCATTCATCGCCATAAGAGCGGGCACGACATCCATGTCGCCTCCCGCTGCGTGCTGGTCAATCTGCCGGACGGAGAGCTTACCGTCATCCAGACAAACAGCGATGTCAGCGCCCTGAGGCAGGCTCAGGAGGCGGTCAAGTCGCGTGAGGCACATCTCAGTTCGATCCTCGATACAGTGCCCGACGCAATGGTAGTCATTGACCACAAGGGAACGGTACTGTCGTTCAGCAAGGCTGCCGAAAAACTGTTCGGAATGCCGGCGGAGGAGATTTGCGGCCGTAATGTCAGCAATCTGATGCCGAATCCCTACCGCGACGCCCACGACGGCTATATCGACCACTACATCGAAACCGGCGAGAAGCGCATCATCGGCTACGGGCGCGTCGTAACCGGACAGCGGGCCGATGGATCGCAATTCCCCATGGAATTGCACGTTGGCGAGGCGACGGCCAATGGCGAGCGGATTTTCACGGGTTTCGTCCGCGATCTGACGAGCCGATTCAAGATCGAGGAGGATCTCCGTCAGGCCCAGAAGATGGAAGCCGTCGGCCAATTAACGGGTGGCATCGCGCACGATTTCAACAATCTTCTCACCGTCATCAGCGGCAATCTCGAAATGATTGAGGACAAGCTGCCCTCCGGAAGCCTTCGAGACATTCTCCACGAGGCTCAGGCCGCCGCGCAGGACGGGGCGATCCTGACCGGCCAGCTGCTGGCTTTCGGCCGACGGCAGCCGCTGAATCCCAAACATGCCGATCTCGGTCAGCTCCTCAGCGGCTTTTCGGATATGCTGCGACGAACGCTCGGCGAAGATATCAGGCTGTCGACCGTCATTGACGGGTCGGGCCTCAACGTCCTCGTCGACAGTTCACAGCTTCAGAACGCCATTCTCAATATTGCCCTGAACGCAAGGGACGCCATGCCGAAGGGCGGCAGTCTGACGACAACGATTTCGCACGTCCATCTCGATGCCGATTATGCGAAAATGTATCCGGAGGTGCGCAGCGGCAACTTTGTCCTCATTACCATGACGGACACCGGCACGGGCATGACCGAGGAGGTCAGGAAGCGCGCGATCGAGCCGTTTTTCACCACCAAGGAGGTCGGCTCGGGCACGGGGCTCGGACTCAGCATGGTCTATGGTTTCGTCAAACAGTCGGGCGGGCATCTCCAGCTTTACAGCGAGGTGGGGCGCGGCACGACGGTCAGGATATATCTGCCGGCGGTCAACGGGGTAAAACCCCGGGAGCCCGCGGCGGATGATGGCAGCGGCGAGAGCCAGCTGCCGCGCGGCGACGAAACGGTGCTGGTCGTCGAGGATGATGCCCGCGTCCGCCGCGTGGCCGTCGCCAGGCTCGCCTCAATGGGCTACAGGGTGCGTGAAGCCGAAAACGGCCACCGTGCACTCGACCTCCTGCGGGAAAATCCCGAAATCGCGCTGCTGTTCACCGATATCGTCATGCCGGGCGGGATGACGGGCGACGAACTCGCACGACAGGTGCGCCTCCAGCGTCCCGACATCGCGGTTTTGTTCACCTCCGGATATAGCGAGCCGGGCCTTGCGGGCAAAGGCATCGTTCCCGGCGCACAGTGGCTGCGCAAGCCCTATACCGCCAAGGAACTGGGGTTGAAGATCCGCGAGCTTCTCGACGCGAGGTGATCTCGGACCTGTTGCCATCTCGAATTGCTGACGCTCGCCAGGCGAACGTCCTCCCGGTCATCTGCGTCGCCTGACGGCTTCGTCGGAACGCTCCGGCAATTGGCGCAAGGCCGTATGGCCGAGTAAGGCAAGGCCATTCCTGGTGTGGCGGGCAACAGCCAAAAACTGATCTTCAGCTTTTTCCGGGAATTTGACGGGCGTCAAAGAGGCCGGTTTCGGCATCTCCTAAAACAGGTTCATGAGGCTGATCGAGCCTCGCAGAACAGGAGATTGCAAATGCGTTTGAAATTCGGTCTGATCGCTGCGGCGGCAGCCTTGATTGCCTCGGCAGCGCCGTTGCTGGCCGCCGACCACCAGGTTCAGATGCTCAACAAGGGCGCCGACGGCGCAATGGTGTTCGAGCCCGGCTTCTTGAAGATCGCCCCCGGCGACACCGTCACCTTCATTCCCACCGACAAGAGCCACAACGTCGAGACCTTCAAGGGCCTCATTCCGGATGGCGTCGCCGAATTCAAATCCAAGCCGAACGAACAGTATCAGGCCAAATTCGATGTTGCCGGCGCCTATGTCCTGAAATGCACGCCGCATGCCGGCATGGGCATGGTTGCCTTGATCCAGGTCGGCGACAGCCCGGCCAATCTCGAAGCGATCAAGACGGCAAAGGTGCCGAACATGGTACGCAAGCGGCTCGATGCCGATCTTGTCCATATCGCCCAGTGATCAACGACCGGTGCGGATGGCCGTGATCGCGCGCCATCCCGCACGATGGAGAACCATCATGTTCAAGCCTGTGATGCTTGCTTTCGCGGCGGTTGTCTGTGCGGCCGGCGCAGCTGTTAGATGCCGGCTGGCAACGAGACGCTGGACCGGCGCCGGCCGAAGTCATTCGGCGCATTTCAAAAGCAGCCTGTCGGAATGACGGTCACTGCGGAATTCAACCGTCGCGTCTGCTTGCCAAGGTGAACAACCGACACATCTGAATTCTATGAACAAGGCCCCGACACTCTTGTCCCAGCTAGCCGACCATGCCGAGACAATCCTCCTCGGCAAGGCCCTGGAGCAATTCGGTGCGCTTTGCCTGCGTGATGGACCGGGCGGCGGTTATGAGGTCCTGCTCATCACGACGCGCGAAACGGTGGACCATTCCGAAGGGCTGGCCCATCAAGGGTCTCGCGCCGCATGAGGTGGTCGAGCGTGAGGCCTGGGAAGAAGCGGGTGTGAAGGGGCGGGCGAAGAAACGCGCTTTCGGCTGCTTCTCCTATCTCAAGACGCTTCAGGATGGGAAACAGGTGGCGTCATTCGTGACGGTGCACGTCATGACGGTTCGCCACACCAAGTCCCGTTTCCCGGAGCACAAGGAGCGCAAGCTCGCCTGGATGCCGCCTCTCGAGGCGGCCTCAATGGTGAACGAGCCGGAATTGAAAAGCCTGTTGCGGCGCGTGGACCGGCAAGCGCGTTCTTGAGATGTCGGCACGGTAATCCGGCTTTGCTCAGGCTGCTTCGGTCCGATTGGTCGCCTCCTCCAGCCGCGCTGCAGTTTCCGTCGCCCGCTGCATTAACGTCATGATCTCGCGTTCGGACCGGATATGACTGCGCATCGAGCAGAAGAACGAACGCAGCTGATATCCGACAGTTTCCCAGGACAGCCGGCAGCCCCCCTCGCCCACCGTTTCCAGGGTGACGGCCACGTCTCGCGCGGCGCCAAGACCCACCAGGCGGCCTGCCCGCCGCCGTTCGTCCGCGCCGGCTTTTTCCGCGGCGTCCATGATCAATCCGAGCCGGGAGGAGATCAGCCGCTGTTCGAGCTCATGCGTCGTCTGCAGCAGCGGAAGCAGGCCGCGAGAGATGCGGTCGCAAAGATCTTCGTCTATGTGGCAAGGCAGGAAATCGGCGATTGCCTGAAGCACGTCGCACCACAACATCAGTTGGTCGTAGCAGCGTTCGAGTTCCATGAAATCGGTCGGAATCGGCTTGTTCATCATATTACCTCTGCAAGAAATGACCGGCGATCTCTACTGCCGTGTGACAAACGCGAAGACGGTGCTGGCGCACCCCTGCCAGCAATCTATCAACCCACCGCCTGAAGGGCATGAGTAAACAGGCCGGAGTCATGGATCGGCACTTCCGGCCTGGCTCTGATTCAGGTCAGGCGGCCTTGCTGTGCGTGCGTCCGTGCGAGCCGAAATAGGCGTCGAATGCCGCCGCGACGGCACGGACCATGAAGCGTGCATCCTGAGATACGACGATCCGCTCGCCGCTGATCGCCACGACGCCGTCGGCCACCAGCTCGCCTAGGCGCTCGTTGCGTTCGACAAGGAAGCCGGTGTCGAAACCCGAGCCGCTGCTCACCTTTCCGAGATCGACCTCGAAATCGCACATCAGCCTTTCGATGATTCTCGCGCGAAGTTTGTCCTCTTCGCTGAGAAGATAACCCTTGGCCGTGGGCAGCATGCCGGCGGCAACCCGCTCGGCATAAAGTCCGAGAGGCACGTGGTTCTGCATATAGCCGCTCGGCAGCCGTCCGATCGCGGAAGCGCCAAGGCCGATGAGGCTATCGCAATCATCCGTGGTATAGCCCTGGAAGTTCCGTCTCATCGTGCCGTTGCGGGCGGCAAGTGCGAGCTGATCCTGCGGCAGTGCAAAATGATCGAGCCCGATACGCACATATCCGGCTTGTTGAAGCTCCCGGGCGATGGCTTCGGCCTGCTCATTCCGCTGTTTTGCGTCCGGCAGCGATGCTTCGTCGATTAGGCGTTGATGCTTCTTGAAGGTGGGTATGTGGGCGTAACCGAAGACGGCGAAACGTTCGGGACGCAGCTCTGTGGCCAGGCGGACCGTTTCCAAGCAGGATTGTACCGTCTGCTTCGGAAGGCCATAGATCAGGTCGAAATTGATGCTGGTCACACCTGCGGACCGCAACTCGGCCACTGTCGTCTCCGTCTGCTCGAAGGACTGCAGCCGGTTGATTGCCGCCTGCACGACCGGATCGAAGCTCTGGACGCCGAGGCTCGCGCGATCGACGCCGTTTTCGCAGAGCGCATCGATCATGGGAGCGGCCAATCTGCGCGGATCGATCTCCACGGCAACACTGGCATCTGCCTCGAAAGCAAAGGCGCTCCTGAGCTTTGCCATCAGGGCGGAAAAGTCCCGAGGTTTCATGATTGTAGGGGTGCCGCCGCCGAAATGAACGTTCCTGACGGGCACGTCGTTTCCGGCGGCAAAGGAGACGAGTTCGATCTCCTGGTTCATCACATCAAGATATTCGACGACCGGGGCGTCCTGCCGGGTGTTGGTCGTGTGGCAGCCGCAGTACCAGCACATCGAATGGCAGAACGGTACGTGGAGATAAACCGAAACAGGCCCGGTCTTGCCGATATCGGCGAGACCGCGGGCATATTCATCCGGCCCAACGGTGGCCGAAAAAGCCGGTGCCGTCGGGTAACTCGTATAACGCGGAAGCCGCGCATCGCCGTATTTGGCGACCAGATCGTCGGACATTGTCACATCCCTTTTCAAAAGCAGGATGCCTTATGACCTCAGGCCGCACGCTCTTCCTTGTCCCAAATCAATGATGATGCCGTCGGCGTGGAAATTGTCCGGATATTTGTCCATATCCTTTCGGTCACGGCGCGGATGTTTCGGTGCCGACCTCTCGCCCTGTTCATTTGATCGAAGTCAAAGCGTCGTGCGACCGGCGTCGTAACTTGGAGAAAAAAATTCAGAAGCCGCAGCGACGAACCAACGATCCGGAGCGATGGAATGCCATATGAAATCGTCACAGCAAATCTCGACGCGAAAGACAAGTCGGGGCGTATCGATGTGCGGTTCGGGCCCGACATGAAGACCGTCATCGTGTCGCGGCGGGCATTGCTGTCGGTGGCCTCGCCGCCGCGGGCTACCGAATTCCGCCTTCTTCAATACGTCGACACTTTCTGCCAGATAGCCGCGCGCCGCCTTGCCTCCACGAGCGCAAACACGGTTCGGATCACAGCGAACGATGTCCGCGGATGGCTCTGCGCGTGGCAATCCTCGCCGGCTCCCGTTCCGATGCAGACCAAACGCCATCGGCTGCACGATGCCAGGCCCGCGTAATTCTGGCCGGAATGGATTTGCGGTTTACGATGAGGACAACGACCGCCTGGTGGTGACACCAGCTTGACGGGCATGTTAAAGACGATGCCATTGAAGACGATCTGTAACGAGCAACGGCTTGGCGGATGGACGATGGCAGCACTTCAACATGACGCGCATCTTCTCGTCGTCGACGATGACCCGCGCATTCGCCAGATGTTGACGCGCTACTTCGAGGACGAGGGTTACACGGTCTCTTCCGCCGCCGACGGAATCGAGATGCGCGTGCGCCTGCGCCAGCAGAATTTCGACGCCGTCCTGCTCGACCTCGTTCTTCCCGGCGGCACGGATGGCCTTGACCTCGCCCGCGAAATTCGCGCCCAGTCCGACGTGCCGATCATGATGCTGACGGGCCGTGACGACGTCGTCGATCGAATCGTCGGTCTGGAAGTCGGTGCCGACGATTACATCGCCAAGCCCTTCCATCTCCGGGAGGTTCATGCCCGCCTGAAATCGATCCTGCGCCGCCGGCAAGCTCCTGCGCGCAGTGCCGAGGCGGCCGGCGAGGAGATTGTCGGCTTCGAAGACTGGAAGCTCAATCTCAGCCGCAGGCAGCTTTTCGATCCGGAAGGCACGGAAATCGAGTTGACGACCGGCGAGTTCGATATGCTGACGACCTTCGTCCGGCATGCCGGACGGGTTCTGACCCGCGACGTGCTGATGGATCTGACCCGGGGCCGAAGCCTCGAAGCTTTCGACCGGACGATCGATGCCCAGATCGTCCGGCTGCGGCGCAAGATTGAGACGGACCCGAAGAAGCCTCAATTCATCAAGGCCGTGCGCGGCGTCGGCTACGTCTTTACCGCAAGGCTGGATTGACGGCTTCTGGAGATGGCGAGGCTGACACGCCCCGCCCAATTCCCCTGCGACGGCCAGTCATCAGGAGCCAAGCAAGGCGCTGATCTCGGCGCGAGAAGGCATGGCGGGGGCCGTACCCGGCCGTGTTACGGCGATCGCGGCAGTCGCGCAGCCGAAACGGACGGCCTCGATTGGCGCCCGGCCTTCGGAGATCGCCGTCGCGAACCCACCGAGAAAGGCGTCGCCGGCTCCGGTTGTGTCAACGACATTTCCCGCCGAAAATGCGGGGACGAATTCGCTCTGCTCGGCGGTGTGATAGAGCGCACCGCGCGCGCCGAGCGTGATGACCGCTGCGCGCGCGCCTCGGGCGACCAGCGTGCGCGCCGCCGCACGCGCCTGTTCATCGGTTTCGATCGCATGGCCCACCAGTTGCGCCGCTTCGACTTCGTTGGGAACGATGAAATCGCTCAGGCCATAGATGCTGTCCGGGATGGTGCTGGCCGGCGCCGGGTTGAAGATGGTCGTGGCCCCTGCCCTTTTGGCGATCGACAGGCCATGCAGGGCCGCTTCCAGCGGTTGTTCGAGCTGTGTCATGAAGATAGCAGCACTTTCGATCGCTGCCCGGTTCGCTTCGACATCTTCGATGCCGATCAGCCCTGCGGCGCCCGGCACCACGATGATGGCATTGTCGCCGCTCGCTTCGTCGACGAAGATGAAGGCAGCGCCCGTGGAAACCCCGTCCATCTTCATCACATTGGCTGTGACACCCGCCTCCGCATAGGCCGCAAGGGCCATCGCGCCGAACGCGTCGTTGCCCACCCGTGAAATGAAAGTCACCTTGCCGCCGGCTTTTGCCGCGGCGATCGCCTGGTTGGAGCCCTTGCCTCCCGGCCCGAGCGTAAAACCCGACCCCATCAGCGTCTCGGCGATTTGGGGCAAGCGCTTTGCCTTATAGGCGGTGTCGGCGGCAAAAATGCCTAAGATGACGATCCCGCTTTTCTCGCTCATCGCACGGCCTCTTCCGCTGGAATGACGCCCTTGGTCAAAAGGAAGCATCCATAGAACCGCAGTTCCCCGGTTGCGATCACGCAATAGGCCTTTTTGGCGATGTCGTAGAACGCCATGCGTTCGACGGGATACATCGGCGACGGCTTGCCTTCGGCCCGGTCGACAATCGACTGTACTTCCTGTTGGATCGGCGGGATTTCATCCGGTTTGCCGATCACTTCCATGCGTCCGACCGACGGCTGAATCGGCGTGTCCAAAGGCAGGACCGAAAGGACCGCGTCGATCGCCTGCGGCGCGGGAATGTTTTCCATGGTCAGCAGTTTACCCAGACGCGTCTGGCGGGCTATCGAATCCGATGGAAAATTCATGTCGGAGATGACGAGATAGTCGCCATGTCCCATGTTGCTAAGTGCCTGAAGAATGTCGCCATTGAGTTCGGCCCGAATTCCCTTGAGCATTGATCTTCCATCCTTTCTCTAGCCGGAGCGCCGGCCGTGCTTCAATTTCTGTCCCGGCGATGTCCGGCTCGGAGCGCCCGTGCGCCTTTCGGTTCGCCAGGTTGCGGGCACGGGCCGCTCGAACCGCGCACGATCAGCGATCCGTCCACCATTTCGTCCCCCTTGCCCGGCGGTTCCTCCAGGAGAAGGCTGACCGCGCGCCGCGCCAGCATGTCGGCTGGCTGGCGTATGGTTGTCAGCCGCGGCACCACGAGATTGGCAAGCGAAATGTCGTCGAAACCGGTGACGGACAGTTTTCGCGGCACATCGATCTTAAGGTCACGGGCGGCGCGCAATGCGCCGATCGCCTGCTGGTCGCTGGCGGCGGCTATCGCCGTCGGCCGATCCTGCGGCGGGCGCGAAAGCAGCTCGCGGGCAATTCTTTCGCCGGATTCATAGTCGAATCTGCCATGGGCGATTTGCAGTTCGACAGGCTCGCCGGTCTTGCCGAAGCCGTCCATGCGGCTGACGAAGGCCTCCTTGCGCATGCGCCCTGCCTCAGTGTCGGTCGGCCCGGAAATATAAGCGATGCGCCGGTGCCCCAGCCCATAGAGATGATCGGCAATCAGCGTGGCCGCCTGCGCATGGTTGGTCGACACCAGGGGAAAGGCGCCGAAGCGCCGGTCCAGCGATATGACCGGGACCGAGGCTGGCAGATCGAGACCTGAACCGTCGCTCGAAGCCACCACGATGATGCCGCGCACCGATCGGTCGAGAAAAGCCGAAACGTGGCTCTGCTCCGCCTCGCTGTCGTTATGCGAGCTTGCCAGCATAAGGCTGTGACCGCATTCGAGCGCCGCGCGCTCGATGCTTGCCGCAAGCTGCGCAAAAAAAGGATTGGTGATGTCGGGAACGACGAGGCCGATAACGTCGGTTCTGCTGGTACGCAAGGCTCGTGCGGTCACGTTCGGCCGGTAACCGAGCGCCGAAATAGCGTCGTTGACCCTTTCCCGCAGCAGGGGTTTGACCGCGGCTTCGCCCGACAGAACGCGCGAAACGGTGCCCACGGAGACGCCCGCATATTCGGCGACATCCTTGACTGTGGGCATCTTTGGCATGTTCAAACGTCCCGCGGCTATTTTACCGCTCCTGCGGTCATCCCGGCGATGATGTGCTTTTCCAACACGACGCCGACGATGACCAGCGGAAGGATACCAGCGGTGGAAAGGGCAGCCATCGACCACCAGTTGATGCCCTGGCTGCCGGTCTGGCTGGCGATCATCACCGGCAGCGTGTTCGTGTTGGTCGAGGTCAGCAATGCGGCGAAGAAATATTCATTCCAGCACAGGATCAGCGCCAAAAGGAAGGCGGCAACCATGCCCGGCAGTACGAGCGGCACGATGATGCGGGCAAACGCGCCCCAGATCGACAGGCCGTCGACCAGCGCGGCCTCCTCGAGCTCGACCGGTATGGTCGCGAACTGATCGCGCATGATCCAGACGACGATCGGCAGGACCATCAGCGTATAGACGGCGATCATGCCGGCATAGGTGTCGAGCAGCGCCAGCTCCTTGTAGAGAACCAGGAATGGCAGGGCGAGGACGACAGGCGGCATGATGAGCTGCGACAGGAAGAAAAAGGAAATGTCGGAATTGCGCATATGGCCGAATTTATAGGAGAAACGGCTGAGGCCGTAGGCGGCGAGCGATCCGAGCACAACCGCAAGAGCGGATGCCGTGACGGAGATGATCACGCTGTTCCAGAGCCTGCGCATGAATTCATCACGCACCGTCGAAATCTGGGGAATCGTATCGGGAGAGAGGCCGAGCGAGCGCCAGCCGAGCCAGTTGGGCGCGAAATTGAACCAGGGGATCAGATTGCCGCGCATGACATCTGCGGCTGTCTTGAATGAGGTCGAAACCGTCCAGAACAGCGGGAAGATGCAGACACACGCCCAGATGACGAGCAGGCCGTAGACCGCCAAACGCATGGCCCACCAGCGAATGCGTTGGCCCCGTCCGTATTTTTCGAAATCGATGCGAACCATCAGAGCCTTCCTGTCATCCGCTTGACGATACGGTCGGAGATCTTCATCAGCCCCGTCATGCCGACGACGATGATCACCAGATAGACGAGCGCGAGCAGGGTTCCGTATCCGACATTCGAACGGTCGCGGTATTCGCGATAGATGAAACTGGTGACGGAATCCGTCGCTCCTCCGGGGCCTCCCGATGTCACCGTGATGATGATGTCGGCGAGCTTCAACTTGAAGATGATGCGGATCATCACTGCCGTGACCGACACTGGCAGCATCAGCGGGAAAATCACCTGCCAGAAGCGCTGCCATTTGGTGGCGCCGTCGACCTCGGCCGCCTCCAGCACCTCCCTCGACAAGGCCTGCAGTCCGGCGAGCAGCATGATCATCATGAAGGGAATGAAGGTCCAGGCATCCATGATCATGATCGAAAGGCGCGCCGTCAGCGGATCGCCGAAAAAGGACGGGTTTTCCCAGCCGAGCCAGCGGGCCATGCGCGCGATCGGGCCGAAACGGGTCTCCAGCATCGATTTGCCCACCATCCAGCTCACCGCGACCGGCGACAGCATCAAGGGCACGAGGAAGGTGACGCGCCAGAACTTCCGGGCAATGATTTCCTGGTTGAGGAGCAGCGCCAGGCCGAAGGCAATCGCATATTCCACAGCGATCGCAAGGCAATAAAGGATCATGTTGAGCAAGGCGTTGGCATAGAATGGATCGGCGATCATCCGGCGGACATTGTCGAGCCCGTTGAAGCGCCGGCCGGCGGAAGAGGCGAGGTTCCAATCCGAAAAGCCGATCCAGAGCGCAAAGAGCAGCGGGAAGACCACCATCGATACGACGAAAAGCGCGGCCGGCAGAACAAAGAGCGCCTTCTTGCCGGCCTCGCCGTATATGACGACGCGGGTGACGCAGAGAACCGCGGCCCAAATGAAATAGGCGTAGAGAACCGGCCGCCAGTTGGCAAAGCCCCAATCGGTCCAGCCAAGTTCGTGGACAGCCTGCAATACAAAGGATGCCATGAACCATATGGCGCTCAGCCACAGAGCCGAGCGGCCCCAAAAACGGCGGCTCGCGGAAATGGAGCCGGCTTCGACCGTGTGGAGCAGGTCGCCTTCGACTGTCGACATTGATATTCCTCGCCCGGACAGGATGGGCGCTGGCGAAGCCTTTCAGTCCGCCAGCGCGTTTATGTCAATCGATCAGAGCCCGAGGCTCGTCCGATAGAGCTTCAGCTGGCTATCACGGCCGATCTGGTCGGTGATCTTTTCCCAGGCGGCTGCAATCGCATCCGCGGTTTCCTGTGCCGACTTGTATTGTCCGGCAAAGCCCTTCGCCAATTCGTCCTCCGCAACGGAGTAGTATTGGAAGATGCCGGGGATGCGCGGCTCGATCGCAGCGTTCGGATGGTTGTAGCTGTCGGCGTTCGAACCCAGATAGTCCTCGATGTAGGCGCGGTCGTAACCTGCCTTTTCCCATTCGTCGTAGTTGAAGTGCGACTGACGATAGGGCTGGAAACCGGACGGATAGGCCGACGTCCAAAGGGAAAGATCCTTGCCGCCGAGATGGGCTGCAGCAGACCAGGCCGCCTTGCGCTTTTTCTCGTCGCTGGAGACCCGTTTGGTGACGTAGATGCCCCAGCCGAGATAGGCCATGTTGGGCGCTTCGTTATACTTGTCTTCCCATTGCCCGGACTTGCGGTTGTAGACGCGGTTGGAGCCGCGGTTGATGCCGAAACCGACCACGTCGCCGACGACCGAGGTATCCGAGGTGCGCGCGCTGGAGCCGACGTCGCCCCACCACATCAGCATTGCGCCGGTGCCTGCCAGGAACTGCGAGAAGGCGGTGGTGCCGGGGTCCGCATTGATCTGGTCGGCGGGATAGGCCTTGGCCGCGATCAGATCCAGCACATCCTGGATCGCCTGGACCCAGGCGGGGTTGTTGACCAGCGGCTTCATGTTCTCAGGATCGAACAGCCAGGCCGGATCGCCGGGGTATTTGGCATAGGCCGTCGCCCGGTTCTCGATGAAATAGAAGCCGAAGCCGCCCCAGCCCTTGAGCGGGTCGAGATAGCCATAGGCCGGCTGGCCGGTCAGCGGATCGGTCTTGCCGATCAGCGCCTTGGACGCTGCGTTGACGTCCTGCCAGGTCTTCGGCGGCTCGGCCATGCCGCTGATCGAGCCTTCGCCGAAGTAATCCTTGCGATAGGCGAAGGTGTGGCAGTCGCCATCGATCGTGACGCGATAGGTCTTGCCGTCCCAGGTGCCGACCGGCGGCTTCAGGTAGCTCACCAGGTCGTCGGCTTCGACCTGCTTTGCAGCCCAATCAGGCATCTCGTCGAGAAGCCCGCGTCCGGCGGTATCGCCTTCGAAAGGCGCGCCCATTTCAAGGATGTCGAAATCAACCGTGCCGGTTGCGATCGACTGCTGAAGGCGGGCGTTGTAATCGGCCTGGGCAAGGTCGATCCAGTTGATCTTGGCGCCGGTATAGGCTTCCCAAGGCTTCAGGAAGCCGCGGAACAGGAAGTTGTGCAGATTCTGGTTGTTGAGCCCCATGAAGGTCAGCTCGACGCCGGCGAATTCGCCCTGCTTGACATTGGCCTTGGTCGGGCCGAGGCAGAGCTCGCCGACCTTCTGCCAGTCCGCGTCCGTCGGCGAACCCTTGCCGACGCCGGGGATCTGCAGGATCTGGGCGCGCAGGTCATCGGCCGCGAATGCGGTGCCGGCAATTCCGCCCATCGCGCCGGACAGGCCGAGCAGAGCCGCCGCACTTGCCGTTCCGCGCAAAAGGTCGCGGCGGCTTGCCTGACGGCGCATCAATGCATCGTAAATTTCGACTTTCATGTCTTCCTCCTCCACGTTTGGTGCGCTGCCGCCGGCCAGTGTTCCGGATAGGCTCCGGCCCGAATTTGGGACTGGTCTCGTGCAGAACTATCTGGTAAACAAGAAAATGAAACGTTTCATAATTCTTGTTTGAAACCGCTCCTCTCGGTCTCATCAGTGAGCATTAGACGGGAAGCGCAAAAAGTCAATAAAAAATGAAACGTTTCATGGAGGAGGTTCTGAAGGTATTTCGGATCGTGGCAGAGCGCACTTTCGCTGTGCCTCAAACTCTGGATACTGTCGAGAAATTCATCCCCTGGAACGTGTGCCGGGGGTGACCGGAAAGCGAGTGGGAGGCATATGGCTGAGGTCAATATTTCAGAGGCGCGGAAGGCATACGGCGCCTTAAACATCCTGCATGGGGTCAATATAGACATTCGCGATGGCGAGTTCGTGGTCCTCGTCGGCCCGTCCGGTTGCGGCAAGTCGACCTTGCTGCGCATGGTCGCAGGCCTCGAGAGCATTACCGGCGGCACCATCTCGATCGGCGGAAAGATCGTCAACAATCTGCCGCCGAAGGACCGTGATATTGCGATGGTCTTCCAGAGCTATGCGCTCTATCCGCACAAGACCGTTGCCGAGAACATGGTCTTCGCGCTGCGTCTGCAGAAGCAGCCGGCCGATGTCATCAAGCAGCGCCTACAGGCGGCGGCCGAAACCCTCGACCTCGTGCCCTATCTTGACCGCTATCCGCGCCAGCTTTCGGGCGGCCAGCGGCAGCGCGTAGCGATGGGGCGAGCCATTGTCCGATCGCCGCAAGTCTTCCTATTCGACGAGCCCCTGTCGAACCTCGATGCCAAGCTGCGCGTGCAGATGCGCAAGGAGATCAAGGAGCTCCACCAAAGGCTGAAGACCACGACCATTTACGTTACCCATGACCAGGTCGAAGCAATGACGATGGCCGACAAGATCGTGGTCATGCAGGGCGGCAAGGTCGAACAGACGGGAACGCCCCTGGAGCTTTACGACCGTCCCCGCAATACGTTCGTGGCCACCTTCATTGGCTCGCCGTCGATGAATCTGCTGAAAGGTCACTACAAGGCCGACGGTGCGGTCTTCGTCACGGAGACAGGCGATGAGATTGCGCTCGGCTTCACGCCGGAGGCGTCCGATGGCCAGCCTGTGCGCCTGGGCGTGCGGCCCGAACATCTGTCGCTCGCTCCGAGCGGCTTGAAGACGACCGTCAACGTCACCGAACCCACTGGCCACGAGACGATGGTATTTTTGCGCTACGGATCCGGCGAACTTGTCGCGGTGCTGTCCGAACGTCACGATTTCGAGCCCGGGCAGGCCGTAACGATCGCGGCCCGGCCGGGCAAGCTTCATCTGTTCGATGCGGAGTCCGGCAAGGCGCTGCGACGGGATTGAGGAGCCGCTTGTTGCCGGCCGGCAGGCTGCGGCTGATGAGGTACGCGGCCCTCGTGGCGTTGACAATGAGTTCGAGAGCCGGTCCTTGACCGCCTGCCGTCGCTCAATACGACGACAGGACAGGCAGGGTGATGCTGGTCAGCACCGCCTGCGTCGCGCCACCACCGGCAATAAGAGTTCGAAGATGTTGCCGTGCCGCGATATGGAACGCCTCAACGATCCCTTATGAAGTTCCGCGATCCGTTCAACGATCTTAAGTCCTATTCCGAGGCCTTCCGCACTCTGGGTTTGATGGAGGAAACTGCCAAATACATCCTGTCGATCTTCGACCTGGATACCGTATTCTCCCACCCTGACAATGATCTTCGTTGAATCCGGCGTATGGCGAACCGCATTCTCGATCAGATTGCGAAGGGCGTCTTTCAATAGAGCTGGTGCTGCTCTGACACCTGCCGCCTCGATCTGGGCGAACACCTCCAGCGAATGCTTGTTTTCGTAAACCCAAGGTGCGAGCTGCTCGGCCACGCCTGTACAAAGAACGACGAGATCGACCTCTTCGAACGTGCTGTGATCGAACGTGTCCAGCCGCGCGAGCGCCGTCAGCTGGCTCACAAAATGCACGAGGTCATCGAGATCCGCCTCAGCTTTCCGCGCCCTCGGATGGTCAATACGGCCGAGTTCGAGTTTGATGGCCGCAAGCGGTGTGCGCACTTCATGGGCGATGCCCGATGTCAGTATCCTTTGCGATAGCATCAGCTCGCCAATTCGTTGGAACGCCCGGTTGACGGCCACCGCGAGATGGGCAATTTCTCGCGGCATTCCCTCGAAGGGCAGATGAGATCCGGAATCCATCGGATCGATGAGTTCGGCAGCATCGGCCGCGGCCTTCACAGGCTTCAGGGCGCGGCGAACCGATATTAAGGTTGCCCCGAGAACAAGTCCGAGCAAGATGCTCATCGGCACGATCATGTGCTCGAGGATCTCGTTCCAAAAGACGGCGGAGGCGAGATTCTCAGGATCGCCCACAGTGGCGACATCAACCAGAATCCGCTGCTCGCCGATCTGGAAAGCTCGGCCCCCGACAAGCGTAAGCGGTTTCCCTGGCTTGATGGTGCGAAGCCAAAAATCCGGAGGATTGACCTCCGCGGGCAGGAAACGGCTTTCGCAGGCATCGTCGCAGGACTCGAAGATAAGGTGGCCCCGGCCGTCGCGAATGCGGGCGACATAGCCGGTCTGCGGATGGGCATAACGCCGGCCTACAGCTGCCGGCAGCCTGTAGGTAACGGCTCCGTCCCTGCCACCGACGCCCGAGGCAAGCCGCTCTGTTTCCTGCTCGACATACAGGCGGGAAAGTTCCCCGACGTTCCAATAATAGTCGGAGAAGACGACGGCGAGCTGGACAAGCATCGCGACCATGGCGAAGAAGGCGATCCTTCGCGTCAGAATGGCCGTCAAGGTAGGAGCCGATCGAATCAACCTCGGTCCTCGCGCAGCATGTAACCGACGCCTCTCACGGTTTCGATGACGGCATTGGCGGGATGTCCCTCCAGTTTCCGCCGGAGCCGGGAGACCGCCAGCTCGACGGCGTTGCTGCTGCGCTCGTCACCGAACTCGGAGAAAGCGTGTTCCATCTTGCGCTTGGAAACCACGTTCCCGCCATTGCGCATCAGCAGTTCGAGCAGCGACTTTTCCGAGGGGGCGAGCGCCATTTCAATGCCGTTGCAGGTGACCTGGCGGGACGCCGCCTCAAACCTGACGTCGGCGAATTCCAGTGTCGGCATGGCTGTCATGGGCGAGCGCCGCATCAGGGCTCGAATCCGCGCGATCAACTCGCCATTGTTGAAGGGTTTGATCAAGTAGTCGTCAGCCCCGGCATCCAGCCCGGCGATCCGTTCGTCGACGGCCCCGCGTGCCGTCAGGACGAGCACCGGAATCTGCCGCTTCGCGAGACGCAGAGACTTCAACACGTCGAGGCCATCTTCGTCAGGCAGGCCAAGGTCAAGAAGAAGGAGATCGTAGCTTGTTCCGTCAAGCGCGAGACGGCCTTCATTTGCCGTAGCAAAGGCATCCATGCGCCAGCCGGCCTCGCGGATGGCTTCGCAAAGAAGCTCGCGAAGCCGGACGCTGTCTTCGATCAGAAGAATTCTCATGCTCTCTTTCGACCTGTCACCATCGACCAGACGAGATTTTCCCGATGTCTCCAGCTCTCGACCAATGCCGCCCCGGCATGGATGAAGGCGAAGACCATGATGCTGTTGGCGATGACACCGTGCACTTCCTCGAGCCATTTGTCGCCCCAGAAGGCATCGAGCGTCGTCATCCAGCCACTGACCGCGGTCATTGCAAGAATCACCATGAGGCCCAGCATCATGATCGATGCCAGCGGATTATGGCCGATATAGCGTTGCTCGCTGCCATTGATCATGCCAAGGATCTGCGCCCTCACTTTGCCAGGTGTCGGGAAGAAGTCTCGGAACCGCGCATGCCTGGTTCCGACGAACCCCCAGATGATCCGTACGACGATGGCCATGGCAACGACGTAGCCGGTCAAACGGTGCCAATATTTTCCTTCCTCAAACACAAAAAGATTGAGGATGCAGGCCGTAACGACGGTCCAGTGAAACAGTCTGACGATTGGGTCCCAGACCTTGACGGTGCCGCTCGCGACCTGGGAGGGCCGGAGGCCCTCCTGCTTCTGCAACTCAATGGGCGCCATGGTCAGTCGCCTTTCTGGACGATTTCGCCGGACACCGGATTGAAATAGACTTCGGCGCGGTCGCCCTTCTTGTCTTTGCCGTAGATCTCGTAGCAGCTTCCGGTGATCTCGAAGGTTTTCACCTGGTAGCCCAGAGCGTCGATTTTTTCCTTCATGGCTTTCTCGGGCATCCACTTGGACTTCGGCTCCTTGGTGCAGCTTGGACTGGCAATGGCCAGAGCGGGAGTTGCGGCGATGATCACAAGAGCGGAGATAAGTTTCAACTTCATCGTTCAATCCTTTGCTTCTGCCTTTCATGAGGCGACCGCGACTGGATAGAGGCTTGAACCTGTCTGTTTGCTGTCGGTGAGACCATTCGTATTTGCGGCAGGCGAAGACGGGTAGCCTGCGGGCGCCTTGGTCCTGCCGATCCGGTGAGCAGGGCAAAGCCCCCACGCCGGAATTGAAGACGATTCGGCCGCGGCTTCGAGTTCCTTCCATTGTTGACGTTGATCAAAGCGTCCTGGCTTCAACGCCGCTAACTTATCCTCACTAGCCCCAAGGTTGCTTGCCTGCTCCAAAGGCTGGCACTCAGCCCACGGGCTTCGCAGGCAAATGCCGGCCTGGTTAAAGATTCTCGTGCGCCGTTGCCGAGGAGATGCGAAGCAACAGGAGTCGAAAATGCTCGTTCAAGACATCATGACATCGCCGGCGATAACTGTGACGACGTCCTGCTCCGTCGCCGAAGCCGCCAAGCTGATGCTCGACAACAAGATCAGCGGACTACCGGTTGTCGATGCCAATGGAGCGCTCGTCGGCATCGTCAGCGAAGGGGACTTTCTGCGCCGCGGCGAATTGAACACCGAGCGCAAGCGGTCGTGGCTGCTCGAATGGCTGACGAGCTCCGGAAAGATCGCCGCCGAATATGTCCGAACTCATGGAAGGCGGGTCGATGAGGTGATGACCTCCAAGGTCAGCACGATCGCGCCGACCGCCTCCATTTCCGACGCCGTCAAATCGATGGAACGCCAGGATGTCAAGCGTCTGCCGGTGGTGGAAAATGGCAGGCTTGTCGGTATCGTCTCGCGCTGCGATCTCTTGCGGGCTTTGTCTCGGGCACTACCGTCATCGCTTTCGGCCGGAGACGCTCAGATCCAGGCGGCAATCGAATCGGAACTTGCAAAGCAGAGCTGGAGCCGCAACGGCTTCATCCATTGCCACGTCACCGGCGGCGTTGCCGAACTGACCGGAACGATCTTCGACGAACGCGAGCGCCTGGCCGCAAAGGTCGCGGCCGAGAACGTTGCAGGCGTGACGTCTGTCAGGGACCTGCTCGTCTGGGTGGATCCCTATTACGGCATCGCACTGCCGCCGCCGGATGCCGAGATGAGACAGAATTGAAAAGTCAGGGAGGCAAACCACGGAATGGCCAGCCGGCAGGAGCGCTCCAAAAGGTGAAAGCCCGTTCCCGTCGCTCGCAGCGGCGCCGGCCATTCTGACGCACAAATACGAGGCCATGAGGCTGAAATGCCGAGAAGTCTGTTTGGATTCGTGTTCCTGATAGGGCGCCATCACCAGATCGCGATCGCGGCCCTTTCGATCGTTCTCTTCCTCGCCGGCACCGCGCCGCTGGAGGTCCAGAGGCGCATCATCAATGCGGCCACAAACGGCACCCCCTATCAGGCCATTCTAATTCTCGTTCTTGCCTATCTCGGCCTCGTCCTGCTGGAAGGCCTGACCAAGCTGATGCTCAATATCTATCGTGGCTGGATCGGCGAGGTCGCGGTCCGCTGGCTGCGTAAATCGGCGCTTGCGACCTCGGAACGCTCGGCCGAGGCTCCTCTCGATGCGATTGCCGAAGGCGTGCAGCTCTCGATCATCATCGCCGAAGCCGAACCGGTCGGCGGTTTTGTCGGCACCAGCATCTCGGAACCGCTGCTGCAGGCAGGCATTCTTGTCGCGGTCGGCGGCTATTTGATCTTCCTGCAGCCCCTGATGGCGCTTGCCGTCGCCGTCGTCTTCCTTCCGCAGATCGGCTTCGTGCCGCTGATGCAGTCCGCCATCAACCGCCGCGTCGAAACCAAGATCACCGTCATGCGCCATGTCAGCCAGAGTATGGTCCAGCACGTTGTCACTAGTGATGCGCTCGATGCCCAGGATGATCGGATTGAGAGGCTCTTCTCGCTGAACATGAGCGTCTACAGGATCAAATTCACGATGAATTTCATGATGAACCTGATGACTCAGCTGGGCTATGCCGGCATCTTCGCCCTGGGCGGCTATTATGTCGTCACCGGTCAGACTGAAATTGGAACCGTCGTCGCCTTCATCTCCGGCCTCTCCAAAATCAGAGACCCGTGGGGAGAACTCGTCGACTGGTATCGCGACCTGAGGGTTACGCAGGTGAAGTATGCCATGATCCGGGATGCAAGTACTGCCGTAAGATTGCAGGAGGACGAGATGGTCGGGGAGACGGCAGCGGCTGACGCCATGGAGGCGTGAAACGGGCGGCACTACGGCAGCATCTTTCCCGTCCGCCGCAAGGCGTCATGCCAGCTGAGCGCCTCTTCCAGGATGAGGCGTGTGGCCGCCGCGTAGCAGCGCGCGCCGATAATAATCTTTCAGCGTTTCACGATAGGTCGGATGCACGCAGTTGGCGATGACGACCTCCGCCCGCTCCCGCGGGGCAAGGCTGGGTGACGACGATCGCGGCGATTTTTTCCGGCGGGATCGGAATGAATGGTACGCCGATGCGGCTGTTGGGCGCAACGATGGGGATCGCCTCCCGGCTCGGTCGCGCGGCAGGGATATAGATATCGTGGAGACCTTCCAGTGCTCCCGGCTGCGACAGGTTTATCTCGACGATCACCTTCGGTGCGAGGACGGCGAAACTTGCCGAATTGCCGACGGAGGTCGTCGGCACGGTGCCGCCGCCCTCGGTAATCGCGGTCGCCTCGATGACGGCCAAATCCACCGGTGCAAGCTGGCCGCTGCGCAGGAATTCCACCGTCTCCGAAAGATGCTATAGACGAACATCACTTCGCCGGCATTGATGCCCGGCGTAAGACGGGATCGGATTGGAACGGCATGCGGCGCGCGATGACATGAGCCTCGGTGAGCGTGCTGTCGAGATTGTGGCCGAGCGATGCACCGGTCGTCAGTGTGATTTTCAGCGGATCGCGTCTTGCCCGTTCCGCCAGCGCCAGCGGCACGGCCTTGGCCTCGCCGGCTCTGGTGAAGCCGCTCATGCCGACGATCATGCCATCGGTGATCAGCTGCGCGGCCTCCGCGGCATCGACGATACGATCCCACAGCCGATCGTTCGGAAGCCGGTCCTTGAACGTCATGCACAGGCCCCTCAATGCGACAGCAGGACAGGCAGGGTGATGCTGGTCAGCACCGCCTGCGTCGCGCCGCCGAGCACGAATTCCCGCAAACGCGAATGACCGAAGCCGCCCATGACGAGAAGATCGGCTCGCAATTCGAAGGCCTTGCTCTGCAGTACCTCCCCGACAGGATCGCCGTGTGCGCGCAGCCGCGTCACCTCCGCCATCACGCCGCTCTTCAGCAGGTTTTCGACGAGATAATCGCCTGTCTCGTACGTCACCGGCTTCTCGTCGACCACGGAAAGCAGGCAGACCTTGGAGGCCTGCTCCAGGAAGACGGAGGCATCATGTGCCGCCCGGGCAGCCGCGCGGCTGCCATCCCAGGCGATGGCGACACGGTCGATCCGGCCGCCGAAGGGCGCCGGCGGATAGAGTATGAGCGGCCGCCCCGACCCGAACAGTACCGCCTCGACGATCGGACGGGAGACGCCGGCCAGTTCCAGAAGCACGAGATCGTAGGCGCGCGAGGCTTCCGCCAGCGCGTCGACGACGAATGGCTCCTCGACCTTGATCTCGCGGGTGCGTAGATCGACGGAAGCCGCCCGTGCCTCATCGACCGCTTTCTGCGTCAGCGTCGAAGCGCGCCTGCGGCTCAGCGCCGCCGCTTCCCGCGCCATTTGTGCCGCATCGATGATCAGTGAGGAGAGGGCATTGGAGACGTCGGGAATGGTAATCTCCACCGCACAGACGGTGAGCGTCGCCTGCATGTGGCGCGCCAGCATGACCGCATTGGCGATCATGATTTCCGAAGTCGCATCAGGATAGGTGAGAAGCGGTAAAAAGATATGCCGTTTCATGGTGGACACCCCAAGAAGAGAATGGCGGACTGGGTCGCCACTCTCGCACTTCAGCGGGAATTGCGCGTTGACATGTCTCAAACTGCCCATCCCCTCCCCATTGATGCCGATCAATGCAGCCTTCCCGGGCGGTTGTACGGTGATGAGCGTTGCATTCGGCCGGCCGAATGGGCGAACAGAGCGCGGCATGTGCCGCCGTTTCACGCAGCGGGAAAGCGTCGATGAAGAACGAAGAGATAGAAAACAAACTGAAGACCATGAAAGCGGACCTGCAGCGCCGGCGGTCGGCGATCGATGCCGATCTCGGTGCCGCGCTGGATCCGGATAGCGAAGATCGTATCACCCAGGTCGAGAACGATCAGGTGCTGACCGAAATGCGAAGGGAAGCCGTTGCGCAAATCACATCGATCGAGGCGGCCCTGGAACGGCTGAAGCGCGGAAGCTTCGGTCGCTGCGTCAGATGCCTCGCCCCGATCGAACCCAACCGGTTGGAGGCCATCCCCTACACGCCATATTGCGTGAGCTGTGCCCGTCTGGCGGACGAGGGGCCCTCCCCGTAAGACCGAGCGTTCTGTGGCGGCGAGAAAGCGAGGGGGCCTGCCTTTCTCGCCGCCTGGATAATCGCTCCTCTGGTCATCCCGCAGCGACCATGCAGCACTCTTGGCGTCAGCCAAGCTGACCTCTTCTGTGATGAGCGATCTGTTGCCCGAGCCGTCAGTCGGCCCTGCCAGACCCAAACGAGATTGCTCTTTATCAATGTGCGAAGCCGCGCGGCCGGTCTAAAATGACTCCTGGAACACCACCCGAAGGAGCGTCTCATGTCATTGGGTTTACGGGAACTTACGCTGGCTGAATGCCACGCCGTCCTGGGAGAGACAAGATTTGGGCACCTGGCCTGCTGCAAGGACGGTCGGCCCTATGTCGTGCCTATCTATTTCTCCTTTGAAGATGGCGTCGCATACTGTTTTTCGATGCCCGGCCGCAAAGTGGAATGGATGCGGGAAAACGACAGGGCGTGCCTGCAGGTGGACCGGCGGGTGGGCAAGGGCTGGACGAGCGTTATCGCCGAAGGAAAGTTCGAGGAGTTCCCCGACACCGAGCTCCGGCGGAGTGAGCGTCTGCACGCCTGGGAAATATTGCAGAAGCACGCGGACTGGTGGGAAGTCGGTTCGCTCAGCCCGAAGGAGGTTCCGATCCTTGCCGAATCTCCGCACATCTTCTTTGGCATCCTTGTCCGGACGTTGTCAGGCCGCGCGGCCTTTGCTATCGATTAATACCTATCGCCCGGACACGTGCCGCAACCGGGCGACATGCATGCAAGGTGAGAGGCGCCGGGCCGGCTGAACGCCGGCCGATCAGTGGGCCATGAATATCGGCATCCTGCTTTCTTCGATCATGCCGCGCGTCACGCCGCCAAAGATCGTCTGCTGCCAGCGGGGATGGTTATAGGCACCCATGACGATCAGGTCGGCGGACACGTCG
>NZ_JABDWM010000032.1:0-36644 GCF_019685295.1 Rhizobium sp. NLR22b | reverse complement strand
CCTTCGTGATCCAAAACCATCCGCACGGCTCGGGCGCGGACTTCCGGTGAAAACTTGTTCGTTGTCTTGCTCATATCGGCTCCACTTTCTCAGAAGTTGGAGCCTCCGGCAAACCCGGCGCGGTTCACCTCGATGGCAAGTGCCGTACTTGCAGCCGTGGATTCCTCGGCCATGGCTGCATTTTGCTGCGTAACCTGATCCATTTGATTGACTGTCCGGTTGACCTCAAAAAGGGTTGCGGACTGTTCGTTGGAAGCGGCGGTGACGGCATCAAGCTGAGTGTTGATCAGGACTATCTGTTGAATAATAATCTTGAGTGCATCGCCGGTGTCTCGGACCAGCTTGACGCCACTGCTGACCTCATCAACCGAATTGAGGATAAGATTCTTGATTTCTTTTGCTGCGTGCGCGGAGCGTTGAGCAAGCTCCCGCACCTCCTGGGCAACCACCGCGAAACCTTTTCCTGCCTCGCCGGATCGTGCCGCCTCGACGCCTGCGTTGAGCGCCAGAAGATTGGTCTGAAACGCGATTTCGTCGATGACCCCCACAATACTGGAGATCTGCGAGGATGACTGTTCGATGCGTTGCATTGCTGCCACAGCGCTTGAGACCACTTCGCCGGAGTGGCGCGCCGACTTGTTTGCCTCGATCGCAACATGTCGCGCCTCCGCTGTGCGCTTTGAGGAACTGGCGACGTTCTGGGCAATCTGATCCAAAGCGGCGGCGGTTTGCTCCAGTGAAGCAGCCTGATGCTCTGTGCGGCGTGACAGGTCCTGCGCGCTCAAACTGATTTCCTGCGCCCCGCCATCGATCGATTCAGTTGCGTACGACACAGCTCTCAAGCTCTCAGCGAGTTGGGCAACGGCAGCATTAAAATTCGCCCGTAACGGTTCGAAGTCGTCGGCGAATTTGTCGTCGAGGCTGAACAGGAGGTTCCCATCGGCGAGATGCCTTAGGCCTTCTGCAAGCCCGGAAGTTGCCTCCGCCATATCCTGCGCTCGCCGATGCTCGGTCTCGGCGAGACGCGCACGTTCAATCTCATTTGCTTCACGGCTTGTCTCTGCATCCTTTTCGAAATCGCGCGCCCGTAACTCGTTGTCCTTGAATATCTGTACTGCCCGGGCCATCGATCCGATCTCGTCGCGGCGAATCGTTCCCTTAACAGTCGAAATGAGATCGCCGTCGGCTATGACCTCCATTGTCGTAACCATCTGCTTGATCGGTTTGACCAACCAGGAGCGAATTGCGAGAAAGCCGAAGCACGAGACAGCGAAGAGTGCCACAATAGCTGTTCCCAAACTCAGCACGGACGTGTCACGGACAACGCTTGAAACGTCACCACGCTTTTGCTCTGCGTCCGAAGCGAGTTTTTCCGTGACGGATGTGAATCTCGGTGAGACAGCAGCAAAGGCGGGTTGGCAAAGAGTGAGATAGAGTTGCTGCACCATGGCAAGCTCGGCTTCACTAGTTGCGCCGCGACCAACTGCGATGGCTGCACCACACGTATCGGTCAGGACGGAGAATCCATCCGCCTTCAACTTCGGCAGTTCGCTCTGCCCAGGAACTGCAGCGATCGCCAGATCCATGAACCTGACGAAGTTTTCTCGTGCGTCATTCAAGCCAGCTTCAGCGCGCGCCCTCGCCTCTTTCGACCGTGTCATCACCATGTCGCTGATGCTGGCACGCGCTGTTTCCAGACTTCGGTTCGACTGGGTCAAGCGTAGTGCTGCAGATGCATCTCTATCGAGAAGCTCCTGATATCTGTCGTTAACCTTCAGCATTTGCCGGTTCTGATAGAACGTCAGACCGAGTGCCAGGATGCCGAAGACAGCCACGATGATAAAGAACTTACCGACAATGGAAACGTTTTTCACAGGCCACTCCTCTAAGCTCGGGATCACTTACGGCAGATGGATGTTCAGATTCTGATGGTTTGATGTCTCGGGTTTTAAAAAAATGGCTGCCGCCGACCTCCTAATCGACGACAGCCAAGTTGCCTGGGAGGGCAGGAGAAAAGAGTTGAAACCCCAGATGGCGATAGTAAGTGCACTTTCTGTCAGTCGCGGATCGCAGTCCCGGTTACTGGATCGAACCAGTGCAATTTCTCCAGGTCGACAGTCAATGGCAGCACCTGATTGGGTCGAGGCGTCAGCGCCGGTGGTATACGCGCCACGAGCCGGTTCTTACCCTTATTGAGAAAGTCTTCGGTATCTTCAGCATCGTTGATATTGACCGACGGTGACGCGATGTCGAAGAACACGAAGGTGTCGGCTCCAAGCGCTTCGGCAACCGGGATCTGCTCGTTGAACAACGCCTCGGCCTCGGGACAAACCTTAAACATCTCTGGGCGAATTCCAACAATGACTTGTCGCCCGGCGAAGGCCGACAGTGCCCCCTGGGCTGGGACCGAGAAGGATATTTTCGTTCCAGTTACCGCAGCTTTTAGCGACCCGCCTTCCGCCGTCAGCTCGACCCGAACAAAATTCATGGCGGGCGAACCGATGAACCCCGCGACGAACAGATTGGACGGCTTGTCGTAAAGCATCTGCGGCGTATCGATCTGCTGAAGATTACTCTCCTGTCCATTAAACACCGGCTTCAGCACAGCCACACGATCGCCCATGGTCATAGCCTCGACCTGATCGTGGGTCACATAAAGGGTTGTGACGCCGAGCCGCTGATTAAGGAGCTTCAGCTCGCCGCGCATCTGCACGCGGAGTTTTGCATCCAGGTTGGAAAGAGGCTCATCCATCAGGAACGCCATGGGATCGCGAACGATCGCCCGGCCCATCGCCACGCGTTGGCGCTGACCGCCGGACAATGCCCCGGGCTTGCGCTCTAAATAACGGGTAAGATCAAGCATTTCCGCTGCGTCGCGAACCAGCTTGTCGATCTTGTCCTTGGGCATTTTTCGCTGCTGCAGACCGAAGGCCATGTTGTCGTAAACGGTCATATGGGGGTAAAGCGCGTAGTTCTGAAAAACCATCGCAATATCCCGGTCCTGGGGTTCTGTCTCCGTCACGTCAGCGTCATCCATGAGCAGCCGGCCGCTGTTGAGCGCTTCAAGACCCGCTGCCATCCGCAATAGTGTCGACTTGCCACAACCCGACGGGCCGACCAACACGACGAATTCTCCGTCCGCGACCGAAAAACTTACATTCGCAACGGCAACGGTCCCGTCCGGAAAGGTCTTGCCGATCCCGTCGAAGGTCATGGACGCCATTTTTATGTACTCCCGCATTTTTCAAGCGAGGCAAGCCGCACCGTTTGTGCGGACATGCCCCTCGCCTTTGGTTCCGGCTTTAGCCGATGTTCACAGCCTTGCCGGTCGCGACGGATTCCTCGATCGCCGCCAGGATCTTTGTGTTTGCCAGACCGTCCTGCGCATCTGCCAGCAGCGGAGCGTCTCGCACAACGCTATCGACAAAGCGGGCAATGGATTCCAAGACAAAACCGCCGATCCGTGTCGCGCCGGTTGGTGTTATGCCGATGTAGTCATTGTATTTCAGTCCGCCGTCGACGATCTTGCGCAGGCCGCCATTATGGGTGGGGTCCGCCTGGACCTGGCCCTTTTCACCAACGAACTCGATCTTGAAATCAACAAGCGAAGGATTGTCACGCGACAGGATCCAGCTGTTCTCCATGGTCACGACCGTGCCCTTGGAAAATTCAAGCACCGACACATGGAAGTCTTTCGTATCCACGCCGGCGGCAAATAGGGTACCCGAGCGGGCAACCGAATAAACACGCACGACTTCGTCTGCGAGAATGAAACGTAGGACATCGACGAGGTGGCTGCCCAGGAACCAGAGTGCCGAAGACTTTGCAGCCCAGCTCAGCATTTCGAGCGGAACGAATGTCGTATTCGAAAGACGCGCGGTCCCGTGTTTGGCCAAGCCGATCTGACCATTTTGGATCATGTCACGAACCTGGGCGAGGATCGGATTCACACGGTTGTGGAAATCAATCATCAGCTTGCCCTTGGACTTAGCGGCAGCCGCAGCGATTTCCTCGGCTTCACGCACCGTCGTCGCAAGCGGCTTTTCGCTCAACACGTGTTTATCGGCTTTCAGAGCCGCTAGAATGATCGGCGTGTGGGTAAAGTCAGGCGTTGCGACCGAGATGGCGTCGATCTGATCGCTTGAGATCAGCTTCTGGTAGTCGGTGAAGGCCTGCATTGCGCTGTAGCTTTCCTTCATCTTCAGCGCCCGGCCCTCATCAAGATCGCAGACGCCGACCAGATCGGTCTCCGGCAAGACATTAAAGGTATGGGCATGATTGCCGCCCCAGAGACCGGCGCCGATGACGCCAATTCGCAGTCTATTCATTTCATTACTCCATTCATAAAGGAAAGCTCAGCCCTTCACCGAACCAAAGGTGAGGCCTCGTACGACGTATCGATCGAAAACAAGGAAGATGATCATCGGAGGTATCATCGCGAGCACTGCGGCGGCGGCGATGTAGTTCCAGGTCACTCCGCTCGTTGCGAAATACCCAAGTGTTCCGATCGGAAGGGTGGCGGTCGAGCGTGAGCTCAGCACCAGCGGAAAAGCGGCGTTGTTCCACGCGAACACGAAGGCGAACATCGAGGTAACAATGATCCCAGGACGAACGATCGGTAGCGTGATCCGCAACATGATCGTGTACCAACGGGCGCCGTCCACCCGGGCAGCTTCCTCCAGTTCCACTGGCACCTCATCGATAAAGCTCTTCATCAACCAGACGGAAAACGGGATCGTCAGCGTCTGCAGGACCAGGATCATCGAAAAGTAGGAACCCTGGAGGCCAATGCGCGTGATGAGGATGAAATATGGGATCAGAAACGCGACCGGCGGGGCCATCAACAACCCGAGATACCACAACATGATGTTCTTCTTGCCGCGGAGCTTGAAACGGGACAACGCGTAGGCTGCGGGAACCGAAAAAGGCAGATTGAGTAGCACAGCACCGATCGCGACGATGAGGCTGTTGACCAGTTGCGGCGCGTTGGTGCCAGGATCGACGAGGATGTGCCGGAATGCGTCGAGATTGGGCTCGAATGTGAGTTGCGGCGGCATGGTGAACGCCGTCTCGGCCGGCCGGATCGCAAGGGCGATGAACCACAGGATCGGACCGACGAAGATTGCCAGGAAGAGGAGGCCGGCGGCGTAGGTGAGTGCCGTGTTGAAGCTCGTGTGTCGGCGCGACATTTTACCACTCCTCGTTTCGGAACGCGAAGAAGACGTACAGTGCAACGATGATGTTGACGATCAGCACGGTGATCCAGGTCATGGCACTGACCAGTCCGATGTTGAAGTTCACAAGGCCCTGTTCGTAGAGTGAGTATCCAAGGGTGCGTGTAGACGTGCCCGGCCCGCCGCGCGTGAGCACAAGCACCGTGTCGAAGGTGTTGAAGATCTGCATGAAGCGCAGCATGACGATAATGATTGCGGTGCGTTTGATCAGCGGTAGCTTGATCCGCATCAGGATCGTCCATGCAGACGCGCGATCCAGGCGTGCGGCCTCCAAAATCTCGTCCGGCACGGCCAAAAGGCTCGCATAGAGAACGATTGCAAAGAACGGTGTCCACTGCCAGATGTCGACGAAGAGGATCGCCGCGAGTGCTGTCGATGGCGAGCCAAGAATTCCTTCTGCGGGAACGGGGAGCCAGAGCGACTGCAACACCCAACTCAACAGGCCACCGCCGGGATCATAGAGGTAGCGGAACAAAAAGCCGACTACGATGGGCGCGATCGTTGTTGGCAGGATCAGCAGGGCCCGCACGATGTTCATGCCAGGCAGTGCCTTGAGCAGAATGAGCGCGATCGCCAGGCCAAACGTGAACTCAAGTGCCGTGCCAAGGATCGACAGGATCAGGGTATTGGTGAGCGCGGCGCGAAAGTCGAAAGCGTTGAAGGCCTGCACATAATTCTCGAACCCAATGAACTGGAGCGGCTCCGGGCCGATTTGCAGGTTCCAGAAATAGAAGCTCGATCTTAGGGCAAACAGCAAGGGGTAGGCGATCAGAGCGAGCAGCATCACCACCGAAGGCGCAATCAGCAAGTAGGGCAGGTTTCGTCGGATAAAGCTCTTCCGGGCGGGCCCGAGGGCTCGCGGAGAGCAAACAGTAGTCGTGTGCATTGCCAGATCCAGTTCTTCTTCACTTGGCTGCCGGCGCGATCGCTCTCGCGCCGGCCCGAGGAGAACTCTAATTAGTTCTTGGCGATCAGGGCTTTGGCCCCATCAAGAGTATCTGTGTAGCTATCCTTCTGATAAGGGATCATGAGATTGCCCTTCAGGATGCTCTCGAACAGGCTGTTGGCGCGCTCGAGGCCGGTCTTCGGCTCTTCGCTACCGGTCAGAAGCTGGTTCAATGTGAGACCCAACACGCTTTCGATGGCTGTGTAACCAGGGACAGGCGGGCGTGTGATCTTGCCGTTCCCCTGCTTCATCATCGCATACTGCACATCGAGGTAAGGATAGATCGCCTTGACTTCCTCGTCTTGATAGAGCGAAATGCGCGCAAAGTCGGAGAACTGGTAGTTGAGGTCCGGCCAAAGGGCCATTTTCTTCTGCGTGGCTTTCGAGGTCGCCCATTTGATAAAGGCGTAGCCTGCTTCTTGCCTTTCGGAACTCGATGGAATGCCAAGGCTCCAGCCGCCGAGACTAACCGTCTGAGGCACGCCCTCGGCCTTCGGCAAGGCCGCCGTTACGTACTTATCCATGATGTCCGACTTTTTGCCGGTCATGTAGCCCGAGTTCTTGATTAGATAGAAGTACGGGGTCCACCAGTAGAACATGCCGATATCGCCCTTGGCGAAACGGGTGCCGGCATCGAACCAAACATAGTTGATCGCTTCAGGCGGAGACAACTTGTAGAGCTGCCTATAGACTTCGACAGACTTGATCCAGGCGGGGCTCGTCAGTTGCGGGGAGAAATCCCACGGAGCGGCCGGGAAAGATTTGAACCAATTCGCGCCGTGGCTTGCCGACACCTGCGTAAACATGTGGACGATCGGCGACGGCTGGGAACCGCAAACGACGGTTGGAAAGAGCGGCTTACCGGCGAATGATTTGCCTTCCATCGACTTCAGTGTGTCGATGTATTTCGTCCAGGTCCAGTCTTCCGATGTCTCGGTCGGCGGCGCTGCAATGCCGAGTTCGTCAAAGACGTCCTTGCGATACATGACCCCCTGCGCATAGGCGGCAACCGGCAGTGTGCCAACTTGGCCGCGCCACATATTCGAGGAGTAAAGGACCTCGGGGATGAAGTCGGAGAGGTCGAATTCGCTGTCCTTGGCAATAAAATCGTTCAGCGAGATGATCCAGCCGTTGTCGAGATATTGCCCGAGCCACATCTGGTCGACGACGATGACATCGGCGTCGGAGGTCTTGGCGACAAAGGCAGACACGAGGCGCGATTGAAGGGCGTCATAGGAGAGACTCTCCAGTTCGACTTTGATGCCGGTTTCCTTCTCGTATTCTGGCACCAGCGCCTTCATTGAGAAAAAAAATGGGTCTTCAACGGACAGGACGCGCACGGTGTTCGCATCCTGCGCGGCACCCCTCCGTGGAATGGCCAATGATCCCGCGCCAGCCACAAGAGCTGCGACGGAAGCGCTTTTCAGCAGGTCACGTCGCGACATATTTCCGATATCGATTGTCATAAACAGCCTCCTCAGTTGCTTCGTATCCCAACCCCGGCCCTTCAGCGCAGCCCCTGGGCTTCCGCATGTCAATACTGAGATTGTTACCCCTAATGTGCTTTTTGTAAGCAGTTAGTTTGTACCTCGCACAAACTTATGTTAGTGTCAAGAAGTTGTCGCGGCGAAAATTCCGGCCCGGTACTGCGGTTGTCATCGAGGTCCTGCTTGCATCACCGGAAAGGGCCTTATGTTGTATGGCCGTTCGATAATGTACGGGCTAAAAGGATCCGGTAGATTGGAGAAGAGAATTGAAGTTTGAGAGCCAGCCGTCCTATTCGTTGGGCCAGCGCACCCCTGCCAGCAGAGAAGTTGCCGTCGGCGAGAACGGCGGTAACGTGACACTTGTCTCCCAATCGGCGCTTGGAGCGATAAACCGCGGTCGCGTCCTTCAAGCCTTATATGACAACGGACCCAAAAGCCGGGCAGATCTCGCTCGACTTGCAGGTGTCAACCGGACCACGATAACCGGTATTGTGCAGCCGATGATCGAAGACCAGCTTCTTATTGAGGGAGATGCGTCGCCTTCCGACGTCAAAGGCGGCAAGCCGGCTCGTCCGCTTTATTTTAACCCCGATGCACCAATGCTTGGCGCAGTCCTCCTTCTGCCCGGCACGATACAAACATGCCTCGTGGCGTTAACCGGTGAGATCAAGGCCGTTGCGAAAGCTGAATTTGATACGCATGGCGACACAGAAGCATTCATCGCGGTCATGACGGAGACGCTTACTGCCACACTGTCTCAGGCCCAGCAGGCGCCGTTTGGCATTGGCGTGGCCTCTGCTGGAATGATCGACAGTGACAATGGAACCATTCTCACCGTCAATCTTGCTCCCGTTCTAACGGGACTTCCCCTCGCAGCAATACTACAAGAACGCTTCTCTCTTCCGGTTGCCATCGATCACCACCCCCGTGCCTTGCTTGTTGGGGACAGATGGTTCGGACCCGGTCGCGGTCAACAAAATTTCGCAGCGGTCTATACTGGCGAGGTTCTCGGCGGCGCCTTCTTCATCGACGGCAAGGTCTATCGTGGACTCGCCGGATCCGGCGGCGAGCTCGGGCACACCGTGGTGCAGATCGATGGTGCCCCTTGCAACTGCGGAAAGCACGGCTGCTGGGAGACGGTCGCTGCTCTTCCGTGGTTACGAAAGGAAGCCGCCCGAATGGGCTTGCCGCATCCCAAGAGCGTCAGCTGTGCCAGGCTTGTCAAGGAAGCAGACGAAGGCTCGAATGCGGCAGAGGAGCTTCTCGTCCGTTACACACGGAACGTGGCTTTCGGCATCGTCAATCTGCAGCAAACACTCTCCCTCAACTCCTACGTCCTTCATGGAGACATCGCCGGAGGCGGAATGAAGGCAGCAGAGCTGATCAGGCAGCATGTAGAGCAGCGAGTGGTGAAGAGACCTGGTCAGGAGATATCGATCACGGTGAATGGTATCGGCGAAGGCCATACGGCTCTGCGCGGCGCCGCCGGTCTGGTTTTATCCAGCCACCTCAAGCTGGTCATTTGAGGCTTTGTAGCGACACCGATATGCAACGAAGGGGCTTGCGGACCTGTTGTGTCGATTCGCGCCGGGCAAGGCCTGTCCGGTAGGCTTCTTAAAGAGACTCAGGCGCGCTATCGAATTTTCTAAGGTCGGGATTTGGGCTTGCGACCGTTAAGGTAAGGACTGCCATCGTCTGCGACGGCGGCGGAAAAGAGAGAGGCAAAGAACGGAATGCAGGCCGCCCCGATCGCGCCGGCGCGAGGGCCAAGTCGAGAGGCCTCAACTGCGGCAGCCTCCAAGCCGCGCGACGGGCCAAGGATTGGCTGACTGGAAATTGCGCGTACCAGCCTGTCTGTCACTAGTTCTGGCAGCCGTCCCCCAAGGACAATCAGCGCGGGGTCGAACATCGCCGTAGCTACACGCACCGTCTCGCTGAGCTGCTTTCCGGCGCGTTCAATCCAGATTTCTAACGCCGCTTCGGCGCTATCTGGCAACCGATCGAGGTCGATGAAGTCGTGAATGGCGAAGCCGGCACTGTTGAGGGTGGCAAAAAGGTCTTGGCCGGATGGGCGCGGCTGGTCGTACGGGTAGAGAACTCCGGGCAGGCAGGCGTTTCCATTGACACCGCGGTACGGCCGCCCGTCGATAACCGCCCCTCCCCCGACACCGTGTCCGATGTGAATGAAGAACATCGGATCAGGCTGCGGGATGCGTCCGCCGAACACATACTCTCCGAGCGATGCAGCTGTTCCATCATTCTCGATGTAATAGGGCGCTTCGAAAGTCGCTTTAAAAGCTTGGTCCGCCTCACCATCATCGAAAGCCGGGAAGAAGCTGTGGGCCTTGAGGATGTGCGACATCGTGCCGAAATTGCCGGGCACCGAGCAGCCGACCCCGAGAAGGCGATCTTTAGGCGTGCCAAGATCGGTCAGCATCGCTGCGATAGCAGCCTGCGCCGCCTCTGCCACAGACAAAGCTGTGCTGGTCTCGATGTCTACAGATCGGGAGGTAAGAATCTTACCCGCTAGATCAGCAATTGCTACCTCCATTCGGGAGACCGAGAATGTTATTCCCGCGGAAAGATATCGGTCAGCCCGCAAGCTCAGCAAGCGCCGAGGCTGGCCTTGGGCGCCGGTCCGCTCGACCACCTCGATCAGAAGTCCGATCTCAATTAAGCGACCTATCAGCCGAGTGACAGAAGCACCTGTCATGCCGGACCGTTCCGCCAGGTCGACCCGCGCAATCTGCTTGCCTACGAAAATCAGTTCGACCAGTCGTCGTTCGTTCCGTGAAAGGTCCATTGGTTCCAAGAGTGTCAAATTGTCAGCAGCCAAACAGCTATTGCAATATATATTAAATTACGCAATGTAATTAAACTGTCATGAGGATCCTTTAAGAAAGCCAAACCGGAATGACCGCCAAAATGAAATGGGAGAACACCATGCACCAGATCAAACGATTGTTGAGCCTCGCCGCCGTGCTGATCGCGATCGCCTCTCCGGCTTTGGCAAAGAGTCTCGTCGTTTATTCACCTCAGGGGGAAGAGAACGTTCAATGGATAGTCGCCCAAGCTAAAGCGGCCGGTCACGATGTGCAGTTTCTGCGCGCACCCGGAGGAGAACTTTTTGATCGGCTGGTCGCCGAGAAGAACAACCCCCAGGCCGATGTCGTACTTGGCATGGTCGATACGTCTATGGCTCTGCTCAAAAAGAACGGACTATTCCAGCCATACACCCCAGCCTGGGCTGCGGACCTCCCTGCGCAATACAAGGACAAAGAAGGCATTGTCTACAAATTCTGGAGCACACCAATCGTCATTGCCTATGATTCCGAAAAGCTTGCCCCTGAGCAGGCGCCGAAAAGCTGGCTGGACCTGGCAAGGCGCGAATACAAAGGCAAATACGTCATCGGCAACACCGCCTGGCAGACGACAAGGGTCTATCTTGCCGGCATCTTGGCCCGGTTCCTCGACGACAAGGGCGAAGTCACTCAGGCTGGATGGGATTTTCTTGGCGCATTCTATGCGAACGCGATCGTTGTCGATGACGCCGATGCGCGCAAGGAAGCCTTCAAATCGGGCGGTGCGATCATCAATCTGAACTGGTTCGGCGGCGTCATCAAGGACGCCAAGGAGCTCGGCATGCAAGTCAAGGTCATTGACCCGGAAGGTGCCACGCCCGTCATTTCTGAAGGCGTGGCGATCATGGCGGGAACCGATCAACTGGAGCAGGCAAAGGCATTCGTCGACTGGTTCGGCTCTGCCGATGTCATGGCCGGCTACGCCAAGAAATTCGGTCAGGTTCCGGTGCTGCCGGCGGCGTTGGCCAAATCACCGCCAGAGGTGCAGGCGAATGCGAAACTAGTCAAGGCGCAGCCGATCGATTGGGATGCCGTCGCGCCCAAACTGGACGGCTGGTTGCAGAAGATCGAGCTAGAAATCCGGTGAGGATGTAGGGCCGGGCGACGCAGATCGCCAGGCTTCTCAGGAGTATGTTTATGCCGACCCCGATCCTCATCATTGATAAACTGCATATTGGCTATGGCGACAAGGTTGTCATCAGCGACCTCTCGATTGAGATTCACGAAGGCGAGTTCGTTGCTCTGCTCGGGGCTTCCGGCAGCGGCAAATCCAGCGTCCTAAGGACCCTGGCTGGCTTTCATCCGGTCATGAGCGGTCGGATTATTCTTGAAGGAAAAGATATTACCATCGAGCCTCCGGAGCGGCGCAACGTCGGCATGGTATTCCAGAACTATGCGCTGTTTCCAACGATGACGGCTTTCGAGAATATCGCCTTTGCTTTGCGTGTGGCGAAGATCCCGCAGGGCGAGATTGTCAAGCGTGTCACCCAGATTGCCGAAACATCCGGGATTACGGAGCAACTGCACAAGAAGCCCGCGACCATGTCAGGTGGGCAACAACAGCGGGTCGCGATTGCGCGCGCGCTCGTCGCGGGCTCCAAGGTGCTTTTGTTCGACGAACCATTGTCCAATCTCGACGCCAAGGTGCGAGTGACGATGCGCCGCGAGATCAAGAGGCTCCAGCAGGAATTTGGCTTCACGGCGGTCTTTGTCACGCATGATCAGGAAGATGCACTCACCATGTCCGACACGATCGTCGTGCTGGCGAACGGTGGCGTTGAACAGATCGGTGACGGACGTACTCTTTATCGAAAGCCCGCGACGCCGTTCATCTGCGAGTTTATCGGCACCGCCAACGAGCTGCTCGCACCGGTTGTCGCGCAAATTCTGGGCCGCGACGTTCGGGGGCGCATCTTTGTCCGCCACGAAGATGTGTTCGTCGGGAAAGCGGTAGAAGCCGGGTTGCCGGCGACCGTCCGCCATGTGGAATTTCTTGGCGCCCACAGCCGCATCGACCTGGATGCCGGCGGACACTTAATTTCGGCCGCCAGGATGGGGCACGAGTTACCTGAAATCGGTGAGACCGTGTCCTGGACGGTCCGGCCGGGCTCGGCGCATATCTTCGAGGAAGCGGGCAGATGAACCGCGCGGCGCCCGTCGAGCGCGTAGTCTATTGGATCGGAGTGGCGGCCCTGATCTGGATCGTCATCACCTTCCTGATCCTGCCGCTAGTCGCGTCACTTCATGCGGCCTTTTTCAAGGACGGCAGCCTGGTGGTCGGCCAGATCGCAAGCGAACTTTCAAGATCACGAAGAGTGCGCGCTGCCCTTTGGAACACGCTTTGGATGACGTCAGCGACCATGGTTACGGTGACCATTGTCGGGATGTTCCAGGTCGTCGTCCTTGAATATTTTCACGTACGCGGTCGCGCACTCTTGAAAATCGCCTATGCAACGCCCCTGGTCTTCGGCGGTGTCGTTGCGGCGGCGGGCTACAACTTCACCTATGGTCCCAGCGGTGCGGTGACACATCTGGTGAAGGCCGCCGTCTCCAGCCTCCCGCAAGCCTGGTTCATCGGCTGGTTTGGCGTGCTCTTCACGCATACCTTTCTGATGACCAACTTTTACTATCTTTTTCTGCGCGCTGCGATGCGCCGCGTCGACTACGCAACAATCGAAGCTGCGCGCAGTATGGGTGCCTCGGAATATACGATCCTGTGGCGTGTGGTACTGCCCGCGATCATGCCGACGTTCCTCGCCGTCACCCTTCTCACCCTTTACACCGCAATCAGCTCTTTCGCCGCCCCTCAGGTGCTGGGCGGTCGCGATTTCCACATGCTGAGCCAGATGGTGCTGACCTTGAACAGCCTGCGCCGTCCCGACATGGCCGCCTTACTCGCGCTTATGATGGGACTATGTCTCATGGCGCTTATACTGCTGTCTCAATATTACGAAGCGCGCGGCTCCTATGTCGGCGGCGCGAAAGCGACTGCGCCCATCCAGCTACGCAAAATTTGCAGCCCCATCGGCAATGCAGTGCTACATTTGTTTGCCTATCTTCTCGTGGCTATCTATACGGTGCCGATCGCGCTTGTCGTACTCTTCTCCTTCGCCCCTGCCGCGAGCATCGGCATCGAAGTGATCCCATCCAGCCTGACACTGAAGAACTATACCCGCGTCTTCACCGAAGGCAGCGCCTTTCTTCCGTTTTTCAACTCCATAGTGATGAGCTTTGTCGCGGTATCGGCGGCGCTCGTCGTTACACTCTTTGCCGTCCCGGTTATTCTGGGTCGGCGCAGTTGGCTGACGCGCCTTCTGGACATTGCTTTTTTCCTGCCATGGGTCGTTCCCAGCATTCTGCTTGCAGTCGGGCTGATCGTCACCTTCGACACCCCAAACCCGCTCGTTGGAAACGCAGTCCTCCTCGGGGGCTACTGGCTACTGCCCATCGGCTACGCCATCGTTGCCTTGCCGCTTATGGTGAGATTCCTGCGGGCGGCCTTCATGGGGATCGATCCGGCCTATAACGAGGCGGCCCGCTCGATGGGCGCCACGGGTCTGTATCGCTACCGCCGCATCATCCTGCCGATAGTTGCACCGACAGCTATCCTCGTGGCCGGGATGGCATTCAACGATCTCCTGTCGGAATACCCCTTGTCGGCGTTTCTATACAACGTCAACAACAAGCCGCTGCCGATCGCAATCGTAGACAGCTCGTTGTCCGTCGATCCTGAGCAGGCCGCGCTCAACCTCGTCTACGTCACTCTGATCATGGCGTTTTCACTGGCGATCATTCTGCTGGCCGAGCGCATCGGCCTCGGCAAAGGTCCGGAAACCACAACACTTTAGAACAGGAGACTGATCCATTGGATACCTGCATCACCGTCTGGCATTGGCCGCACCAGGAGCGTTGGTACGACGAAGGCATTCGCAACTCGCTGACCCTGATCAAGGAAGCTGGCTTCACACACATAAACTGGAATCCCGACTCCGGCAGTTCGTACTGGCTGGCCGACGCCGAGATCGAGTTTACAAGCAAGATCGTGGCCGATGCTGGGCTGAAGGTGCACTCGGTTCATGGCAGCAATGGCCGCAATCCGATCACCGAGATCGGCCACAAAAATCACGGTCCTTTCGCGATGGAGATGCGCAAAGACTTGCTGTCGCCTCATGAATGGCAGCGCCGCAGCGGTGTCGAGCTGTTGCGTAACCGTATCGACCTGGCAGCTGCTTTCCAATCCCCCAACGTGGTTCTGCACATCGATATCACCGACAACGTGTTCCGCAGCGAAGCCGCCGAACAGGAGTTCTTCGATCCCCTATTTCAGTCTCTCGACGAGATCAGGCCCTACTGCATCGAAAAAGGCGTGCAGATCGCCGCGGAAACTCTTCTTTGCGCCAACGCCCAAAATTTTCTCAACCTTTATGATCGCCTCTTCGCTCGCTATGGCAAGGAGTTCATCGGTGTCTGTTTCGATTGCGGCCACTGGGAACTGATCGAGCCAGGCAAGCTCACCGTGCTGGAGCGTTTCGCGGATCGCGTCATTGCTACTCACATTCACGACAATTTCGGAGCAGTGGATGACCATCTCTTGCCATTCGACGGACGATTAGATTGGCACACGATCGCCTCGGCGATCGCCTCAACTCCTTATCAGACTCCGCTCAACTTCGAGACGCCAATTGACCGGTATGGGATACCAGAATCCGCCTACTATCGCCGCGCTCACGGTGTTGCTGTTAGGCTTGAGGAGATGGTAGCCGAGGCGCGCGAGAGGAAAAGCAGTGATGGCGAATGCGCCTGCCCTCGACAATTCTTCACTACGTCGTGACAAAGGTAGCAGCGTTGACGTTTGAACCGTTCCGCGGTCCAGATGGATGGACAGTTTAGACCAAAGAATCTGTCGGCTTCGTCGGTGTCGTCGAATGGGTCAGCAAATGGCCTTCGGGGCAGCGAAAGCCATCGGTCTCGGGTTCGAAGACGAACGTCGACTTGCGCATCATGACGGGCTTGGGCGGAGTGGGATTGCGATAGCCTGTGACGCCAAGGATCTGCCGGTCTTCCAGGCCCTTGGCGATGCCCGGCGTAGCATAGCCGGCATCCAGCCCGTCCGCGCCGGCATCGAAGCCGAAACGGGTCTGCTGCCGGTCGAGCCTTGAGAGATAGACGATCGAGTCGTGGACATTGGCTGGCGTGACATAAGTATCGGTGATGATGGCGAGCTTGCCGTCCATCGTGCGATGATCGAGAGAGAAAAAGCCCTTCGGCCTGCCGTCGCGCATCATATAGCCGCTGTCTGAACGCTGCGCGTAACCTTAGTCGTCGTCACCTCCGGCCGGCGTTCCTTGTCCTTCAAGGGCTTCTGGCCGTGCAGCTTGCGTTCGGCCTCGATCGCCGCATCCAGATCGGCCAAGTAGTCGGCGCGCGACTTCTCGACCATTGCAAGATCGTATTCGCCCTTGTTGGCATTGGCCTTCAGATGGGTCGAATCCGTGTAACGCCACCGTGCCGACCAGCCCGTGGCCGATCGCCTGTTCGACGATGTAATCGAAGATGTCCCGGGCAACCGATTTATCGTTGTAACCGCGGCGGTTCTGGGCTGAGCGTCGGGGCGTCGAACACTCGCAGCAATCTGACGGCGGGGAAATCCCCGCCGCTTCGAAGCTATTTTGGAAAGGCCGGCTCACGCCATGGCCTTCTGCAGGTTTTGATCGATCTTGTCGAGGAAGGCGGTGGTCGAGAGCCACGGCTGGTCGGGGCCGATCAGCCGCGCCAGATCCTTGGTCATGAAACCGGATTCGACGGTGTCGACGCAGACCTTTTCGAGCGTCGCGGCGAAGCGGGCGAGTTCGGCATTGTCGTCGAGCTTGGCGCGATGCGCCAGGCCGCGCGTCCAGGCGAAGATAGAGGCGATCGAGTTCGTCGAGGTTTCCTGACCCTTCTGGTGCTGGCGATAGTGGCGGGTGACGGTGCCGTGAGCGGCTTCGGCTTCGACCGTCTTGCCATCGGGCGTCAGCAGCACCGAGGTCATCAGGCCGAGCGACCCGAAGCCCTGGGCGACGGTATCGGACTGGACGTCGCCGTCATAGTTCTTGCAGGCCCAGACGTAGCCACCGGACCACTTCAGCGCCGAGGCGACCATGTCGTCGATCAGGCGGTGTTCGTAGGTGATGCCGGCTTCCTTGAACTGATCCTTGAACTCGGTCTCGAAGACTTCTTCGAAAATGTCCTTGAAGCGGCCGTCATAGGCCTTGAGAATGGTGTTCTTGGTGGAGAGATAGACCGGCCACTTGCGCATCAGGCCGTACATCATCGAAGCGCGGGCGAATTCGCGGATCGATTCGTCGAGATTGTACATGGCCATGGCGACGCCGGCGCCCGGCGCGTTGAAGACTTCCTTCTCGATGACGGTACCGTCCTCGCCGACGAACTTGATCGTCAGCTTGCCCTTGCCGGGGAATTTGAAGTCGGTGGCGCGGTACTGGTCGCCGAAAGCGTGGCGGCCGACGACGATCGGCTGCGTCCAGCCGGGAACCAGGCGCGGCACGTTGCGGCAAATGATCGGCTCGCGGAAGATGACGCCGCCGAGGATGTTGCGGATCGTGCCGTTCGGGCTCTTCCACATTTCCTTGAGGTTGAATTCCTTGACGCGGGCTTCATCCGGCGTGATCGTCGCGCACTTGATGCCGACGCCGTACTTCTTGATGGCATTGGCGGCATCGACGGTCACCTGGTCATTGGTGGCGTCGCGGTTTTCGACGGACAGGTCGAAATAGTCGATGTCGAGATCGAGATACGGATGGATCAGCTTGTCCTTGATGAGCTGCCAGATGATGCGCGTCATTTCATCGCCGTCGAGATCGGCGACGGGATTGGCGACCTTGATCTTGTTCATGTATCTGCCTCGTTCGAGCTTGAAGGGGGACGGGGTCCCGGGTGGGTGACGTGATGAGGAGCGCTGCTGGCGCCACAGGCTGGCCTCGCCAACAACCGCGTCGTAATCACGCGCTGATCCCGAATTCGGCAGCTGATCCCGTTCTATGCGCTGATCATCCGCTCCAGCTCATCCATGTTGGGGACGATGATATGTCGAAACTTCTCGATGCGAATGACGCCGCTCTTGCGCAGCCTGGTTATCTGGCGGCTGACGGTTTCGATCGTCAGCCCGAAGAAATCGGCGATCTCGGCGCGGGAAAGCGGCAGGTCGAAGGCGGTGCTCGTGGCCGTTTGCGGTTCGGCGTGGGTGGCGATGAGGTAGAGCAGGCTTGCGACCTTCTCCTCGGCGGTGCGGCGGCCGAGCGTCAGCATCCATTCGCGCGCGGCGTCCAGCTCCTTCAGCGCCAGATCGTGCAGGCTGCGCCGCAGTTCCGGCGTCTCCGATATCATGCGGTCGAGCAGGTCGCGGGGGAAGACGCAGATTTCGACATCGGTCGCAGCCTCAGCCGACAGCGTACTTTCGCGCACGAAGGGCCTGCCGACGAAATCGGGGGCGAATTGCAGGTCGACGATCTGCTGGCGCCCGTCCGGCATCACCTTACAGAGTTTCACCACCCCGCGCATTATGTTCGAATAGAAAGAGCTTTCCGACCCTTGAGCGATGATCTCGCTGCCGGCATCGACCTTGCGGCGCAGCGAGTGGCGGCCGAGATCCTTTAACTGACCGCTCGACAGTACGCCGCAGACGACGCCGTGCCGCGCCTGGCAGGAAGCGCAAGCGACGGGAGTGCCGGCGTCGGAACCCTTACTGCGTGCAACGTCCATGTCCTGATCCCTTCAAAATCCGCGTGTGCCGGATGTGGCTGCGCATGCTGGGCATACTCAGACGCTTACGTCGCGATTGCGGGTTCGGCTATCCCGATTTCCTCCGGCGCGGCTTGATGATTACCAATTTCGCCGGGACCGCGAGTTGATCCAGATCAAAGTTTCCGTGCCATGCTGTTTTGGAAGCGCCTGCCTCGACACGAGGCCGACCCGCAGAATTCTTCAAACTTGAACGACGAAGCAAAGATCTTCCAACCCTGGGCGACGAAGCTGCCGACGTGTTTGCGCACGAGCATATCCCAAATTGTATGACGGCTACTCGCGACGGGGAAAGGGTTCAGGTCGAAAGGCATTACGGGTTGCTTCAGCTGGGTCGCCCATACTCTCCCTAGCCGATTTCGAATTGACAGCCCAGTATGTTTGTGCGACGTACGTACTAAGGCGGTGCGCGCGGCTGGTGCGGCCTGAACGCGATCGACGTTGTGTCAGATGACATCCTGAAGGAACGGGCGGATGACTGTCTACCTAATCGGAATCGACGGCGGTGGCACCAGCTGCCGAGCTGCAGTCGCCGGTGCGAACGGGAGTATCCTTGCGCGCGCTCAAGCCGGGCCAGCTAACATTCTCTCCGATCCGGATACGGCCGTCGACAACATTGCCAGTGCGACCCGCGCGGCTTTCTACGCAGCTGGCATCAATGCGCGTAGCATCGCCTCGGCGCGTGCAGTACTTGGGGTCGCAGGCAATAATGTCGGCGAGGCCGTTCACTACGTGAAAAACAGGCTACCCTTCGCCCAGGCGGACATCGAGTCAGACGGGCTGATCGCGCTACAAGGCGCGCTTGGTGATAAAGACGGAGCCGTCGCCATTTTAGGAACAGGCACGATCTACATTTCCCGCCACTGCGAAACGGTGACCTACGTCGGCGGATGGGGCTTTACTGTGGGCGACCTCGGCAGCGGTGCTCGTATTGGACATGCGCTTTTGCAAGAAACGCTGCTCGCATATGACGGCATCCACGACATGTCCGCGATGACCGCCTCCGTCCTTGCGGAATTCAAAAATGACCCGCGCAATATCGTCGAGTTTGCGCGGCATGCAAAGCCCGGCGCCTTCGGCCGCTATGCGCCGCGCGTATTCGAGCACATGAAACGGGGCGATGCTGTCGCCGCGCGCCTGTTGCAAGAAGCCGCTGTTTCAGTTGACGAAGCACTTGATCGTCTAGTCGCTCGAGGAACGCAGAAGATTTGCCTGCTCGGGGGATTGGGGCCGCTGTATTCGTCCTGGATCGCTGCACGGCATCAAAGTCTACTGGTAACGCCCGAAGGCGATGCACTGAGCGGGGCCGTGGCCCTGGCTGTGTCGCGCTTCGGGCATCTGAAAGCGATCGAATGAGCGACACGCTTGCGGCTATGCTTCCAGGATGGGGCACAGACATCAACGGCGCCGGTCCGCTCTATCAAAGGCTTCGCCTGGCGCTTGAAAAGGCGATCCTGTCGGGTAAACTCAAAGTGGGCGACGTTCTTTATCCCGAACGAGACCTCGCTGAACATCTCCGCGTTAGCCGTGTAACGGTCCGCAAAGCAATCGACCATCTCGTGCAAGACGGATTTCTGGTTCGCCGGCGCGGCTCAGGAACCTTCGTAGCCGGATCGGCGGTCCGCGCAGATCAGCCTCCGTCACGCGCGTATCTTTTGACAGGTGGCATTTCCTGGCTTGGATCGGGCACGAGAGTCGAGTGCATCGAGCGCAGCACGTCCCATCCCGCACCAGAGGAGATGATGACACTCGGCCTGTCAAGCGACAGTCGCGTCGTGCGCATCACCCATTTGCGGAGCTCGGCGGGCCAGCCGATTGCGATTGAACGCATATGCATTTCCTCCGAGTTCCTGCCCGACGCTCGTACCGTTACCTGTTCCATCTGTAACACACTCGCGGACGCAAACTTTAGACCCGTTCGTGCGATCCAACGCACTTTCGCACTTAACATCGAAGATCCGGACGCCACAACGCTTGGCGTCGCGGTCGGAACGGCTGGGCTTTTGACAAAACGCGTTGCCTATCTTGCTTCGGGCCGCGCGATCGAATTCACCCGCTCTCTTTTCCGAGGCAATGCCGAAGGTTTCGTCAGCGAGCTCACCTTTCTCGAAAACTGACCCTCTTCTTACAAGACAGGATCCTATCATGCACGCCACCATGCAAACGAACATGCGCCGAGAGATCGACGAAGTTCAGAAGCTGCGGCCAGATTGCTCGGTCGCTTAGCGAATGACTTGGCTGCCTTCGATGCGATTTGCGCGCCCTGGACTCCGAATTCGTCGTCACAGTCGCTCGAGGCTTGTCCGACCACGCCGCCATTTCCCTGAAATATTCAATCGAGCTAAGCGCGAAATTGCAGTCGCTTCGATTCGGCTGTCACTCGCATCAAACTACGGTCTCGAGCCCAACTTGGTCGCGGGCCGCCTTCCCAAGGCAGCCACGCGCGCCGTCGCCGCTTGGATTGCTCTGACAAATACGCTTCCCGCTTGCGGACCCACCAACGCCATGAGCATGCTGAGCACAAAGGTCGGCTTGTGCCTGAAGACGACGCAGATCTCTTGGTGTTGACCCTAAGTTTGAGTTGAAGTCGAGCTGGACAGGTAGGCCAAAGGGTTTCGAGACAAGCGATCATGGTGATCTTGGATCAAATTTGCACAGGTTCTCCAATCTCATGGTCGATGCTTTCCGCTCGGAAACCTGCTGGCTTTGGCTGAGTGGAACCAGCACGCCATGAAGATTGCGATACTCTCGCCGCTTGAACGAACCTGCCTCCATTGGATATCTAGAGGCTGGGCGGTGACTGATATCGCGTTGATCGAGGGAAAGGATACCGCTGAAATTGAGGTGTGCGTGGAGCGTGCGGTTATTTCACTCAACGCCGACTCAGTGGAACAGGCGCTCGAGAAAATGAAGATCACGCGGTCAGATTGATCGCCACGGTCGCTGGCGCCGGACGCTTTCACCTTGCTTTGCATGCTGCTTTTAAATGCGTCGTCTTGGCAACGTCAGCCCGCAGCAAGATCGCGCCATCGGTTTTGAAAGTACGGAGACACTGGCTCCTGAGGTCGGTGCGGCACGCCGCTGAGAGGTGGCACGAGAGCAGGCCGATCCGCGTGTTTGTGATAGATCCTGGCCGAGCTCCGGATTCTACGGTCAACCCGCTGAAGGTCCGCTAGGAAGTTGTGGCCGCTGCCGCTCCGCGTCGGGCTGATCGCGTCCGTCCCCTGCCTTTGAGGAGCCATTGAGCGGGAATTGGCCAGCTCCCATTGAACCTCCGTAAAGTCGCGCGATCTTTCCTTCGCACGGTCCAACGCCTTCCAGCTCTCCCGCGTCGAAGCCGATGGCGAGTACGGCGTTCCACCCTCTGACGGAATCGACCCCGACAACGATCTTGCGATCGTTCACGAATCTTTCCCTGGCCGGCTCATTGAACCTGCCCCTGCCTCTGGCGTGCCGCTTGCGAACTGCAAGCCGCAAGGGAGGCTTCGCCGCGGTCGAGCATAGCATGATCCGACACTTGTCAGCCGCGCCCTTGCCGCCTTTGCTCTTCGCGGCTGGCCGAAGGGTGCCCGCGAAACGACGGGCAAAGAAGGCAACGAGGGCCGATCGCCGGGCGATCGGAAATAAAATGAAGAGAAGAGACATAGAAGCGCTGCGCGAACGGGTCAGTTGCGCGGCCGTTCTCGAAAGGGCGAGCTTCGCCATCGACATCAAAGAAAGCACCCGGCGGGCGATCAAGTTTCGCCGTGACGGTGAAATCATCATCGTCACGCATGAGGGGCGCGGATGGTTCGATCCGCTCAGCGATGCGAAAGGCGACGTGTTCGGGCTTGTCGAGCACCTGGATCATGTCGGATTTCTCGAAGGCGCCGGGCGGGTCGCGGATCTCGTCGGTTTCGCGATCACGGAACCGGAGTGGCAGCCTGCGAGTGGTGGCGGTGGATACAACCCCTCTCTCCCTGAGCGTTGGCAGGCGCGCCGCAGCCCATGGCCCGGATCCTCGACATGGCGTTACCTCAATGGTGAGCGTTGCCTGCCGGCGTCTTTGCTCCACGCGGCGATCAAAGTGGAGCTTCTTCGGGAAGGCCCACATGGCAGCATGTGGGCAGCGCATACGGACGATGTCGGCGTTGTGACTGGCTGGGAGGCGCGAGGTCCACAATACCGAGGGTTCGCCTCTGGAGGGAACAAGGTTCTTTTCCGTCTCGGGCCGCCTACTGCGTTGCGCCTGGCCGTCACAGAAGCCGCGATCGATGCCATGAGTCTCGCGGCCATCGAGGCGTTGCGTGACGGCACGCTCTATCTCAGCACCGGCGGCGGATGGTCGCCGTCCACGCAAGCCGCGCTGAGGGAATTGGCCTCCAGACCTGACGCCCAGCTGGTCGCGGCGACCGACGCCAACTCTCAGGGCGACCTTTTTGCCGAGCGATTGCGGGCGCTCGCCGAAGATGCCGGCTGCGACTGGACGCGGCTGCGGCCGCCCGAGGAGGACTGGAACGAGACCCTGAAGATCAGGGAGAAGGAAGAGAGAAAGGAAGGAGGCGTGCCGCATTCCCGCCGCCCGCGTCAAGGGAGGCTTCGCCCGGCTGAGCCGGCCCTTGACCCGGCCGGACACGATGCCGGCGGCTCGGAAGGGGTCATGAAGGATTGAAGGGGATGGCGAGGTCGAGATGACGGCGCCGCACTTCGGTCTGAAAACGCGCAAGGAGCCGCAGATGATCCCCTCTCCCGCCATCCGAAAGGTTTTTCAGGGCGTCGCAAGCCGCCAGCAGATGTTCCGCATGTTCGATCGCCACGCGCAGCGCCCAAACCGTTGGGATGGTGATGCCGCACCCTTCTACGCAGACGAATGGTTCGAGATCGGCGAGACCGAGCATGATTACATGTTCGAGATCCTGCCGCCATTGTGGATCCGAGGGTCGATATTTGCGATGCGCGAATACATGACCGGCTCGGTGACATCAGTGTTCTTCGCGCTCAAGACCGACGCGGCCATTCGATATTTCCATGGCTATTGCGATCTTTCCGACAAGGCATCCGTCGAAACGATGCGCGTCGCCATCATCGAGCGCGAAAGCCGTCCGGTCCGGGCCACGACACGGCAAGAGCGGCTTGAGCATATTTGGAGCACGACTGCCGACGATTACCGCGGCTATGCCGGATACAAGTGGCCGCAGTCCGCTCGCGGCAAGCGCACCGTCGTGCTCTATGGCGGCAACGAGGGCACTTTCCTGAAGCTGCTCGAGGAACTCACCGACGGGGAGATCGCTGTGAAGCTGCCGGTGCATCTTCGCCCCCTTCCCTCCCCGATCGCCGCGTGAGGAGGACGCCATGTTCACTTTTAGCGTGGTCGACGTCCGTGCGGTGATCGCGCGCGGACGCACCGACGCGGCAGCCAATGGCGGTTTCCGCAATCCTCACTATGGACTTCTCCCGGATAAGGACGAACGGCAAGGCCTGTGGATCGTCGGCGATGAAGGCGTCCATCTGCTTTCTAACGGAAAATTGGCAGAGGGCCAAAGGGCACTCGCGGTCTATGCCGATGAGTGCGATCCGAAGACCAATCCGGACTGCTGGCACTACAAGCGCCGGTATTTCGGGGGAGACGACGGCATCGTCTTCATCGACGCTGAGAGCCTGGAAGCCATGCTTTCCACAAACCCGGAAGCCACGCATCTGCGGGCGGAGTTTGCGACGGAAACAATGCAGCTCTCCGTAATCACACGCTCGTAGGTCGCGATCGCTGCCGCCGGACGAACCAGGTCGAAATTCCCACAACTCATTTTCATCCGCCTTCGCAGCCACGGGACCTGTCCCGTGAGCGATGGCGCAAATCCTCGAAAAGGAGCTTTCATGTCCCACGATCCCTTCACCCTCGATATATCAGGCAGCAGCGCATTGTCGTCCGGCTTCGGCCTGGGCGTCACCGCGTTTGGCGGTTTCGCCGCCAATGACGACGATCCCAATCCGCCGCCGCCCTCCCCCACGCCGGCATTGCTTCTGCCAGCTGCAACGCGGCCGGCGACGCGGAGACAAGGCGAGCGAACCAACTTCTATCTCAACGACGGCGACGACCGCGGCTTGGCCGCGACCTGGAAGGAGCGGGCGAAGGCAAATCTTGCGGCCATCCTGACTGCCACCGAAATCGAAAAGCAGGATCGACCCGCCACCCGTGACGAGCAGGCGAGGCTGATCCGCTTCATCGGTTTTGGCGCATCGGAACTCGCAAACTGCATGTTCCGGCGTCTAGGCGAAGTCGACTTCCGGGAAGGCTGGGACGACCTCGGCAGTTGGCTGGAAAGCGCCGTCACCGATGCCGACTATGCTTCGCTCGCGCGCTGTACCCAGTATGCTCACTTCACCCCCGAGTTCATCGTCCGCGCAATCTGGGCGGCCCTTCAGCGTCTCGGCTGGCGTGGCGGACGTGTTCTGGAGCCAGGGATCGGCACGGGACTGTTTCCGGCGCTGATGCCAACAGCTCTCAGGGATACCAGCCATGTTAACGGAATCGAACTCGATCCGGTGACGGCACGGATTGCCCGGCTGCTTCAGCCGAAGGCGCGCGTCATCAACTCCGACTTCGCGCGCACCGATCTCAACGCGATCTATGATCTCGCCATCGGCAACCCGCCCTTCTCCGATCGCACGGTTCGGTCGGACCGGCAGTACCGTCCGCTCGGTCTCCGGCTGCACGACTACTTCATCGCCCGGTCGATCGATCTCTTGAAGCCTGGCGCACTCGCCGCTTTCGTCACGAGTTCGGGCACGATGGACAAGGCGGACGCGACGGCCCGTGAGCATATCGCCAGATCCGCCGATCTGATCGCCGCCGTCCGCCTGCCCGAGGGCAGCTTCCGGGCAGATGCCGGCACGGACGTAGTGGTGGACATCCTGTTCTTCCGCAAGCGCCGGATCGCCGAGCCGGAGGGCGAGCTGTCGTGGCTCGATCTGGAGGAGGTGCGCCCGGCCACATCCGACGACGGTGCAATCTGCGTGAACCGCTGGTTCGCGCGGCACCCGCATCTCGTGCTCGGCGAGCACGCCCTAACGTCTGGCCCGTTCGGCGAGACCTATACGTGCCGGCCACGCGCCGGTGAAGATCTCGAAACGGCACTGAAGGCCGTGATCGCTCTTCTTCCGGAGGATCTGTATGACGGCGAGCCGACGCAGATCGACATCGATCTGGAGGAGGAACTGGGCGAGATCGTCGATCTCCGCTCCGGCAACGACAAGGTCCGCGAGGGCAGCTTCTTCATCAATAGCCGCCACGGCCTCATGCAAATGATCGACGGAGTGCCGCTCGCGGTTTCGGTGCAGAAAGGCCGGTCAGGCGACGGCCTGCCCGAAAAGCATGTCCGGATCATCAAGAAGCTGATTCCGATCCGCGACGCCGTGCGCGAGGTTCTCAAAGCACAGGAGCTGGACCGACCGTGGCGGGATCTGCAGGTTCGGCTGCGCATCGCCTGGTCGAGTTTTGTGCGCGACTTCGGGCCGATCAACCATACGACGGTTTCGATCTCGGACTTTGAGGAAAGCGGCGAGGTCCGCGAAACCCATCGCCGGTCCAATCTCCAGCCGTTCCTGGACGACCCGGATTGCTGGCTGGTGGCCTCGATCGAGGACTACGACCTCGAAACCGATACGGCAAAGCCCGGTCCGATTTTCTCCGAGCGGGTGATTTCCCCTCCTGCACCACCCGTCATAACCTCAGCGGCCGATGCGCTCGCCGTCGTTCTCAACGAGCGTGGCCGCGTCGATCCCGAGCATATTGCCGAGCTGCTGCATCGCGATCCCGGCGCTGTGATCGGCGAGCTCGGGGACGCCATCTTCCGCGATCCCGCCGACGGGTCACGGCAGACCTCTGACGCCTATCTCTCTGGCCCGGTCCGCACGAAGCTCACGGTCGCCGAAGCGGCGGCGGCGCTCGATCCGTTATATGAGCGCAATGTCCGAGCGCTGCAGGGCGTCCAGCCCGCAGACCTCCGGCCGTCGGATATCACCGCCCGTCTCGGCGCGCCCTGGATCCCGGCTGCCGATATCGTCGCCTTTGTCAAGGAGACGATGGATACTGACATCCGAATCCACCACATGCCGGAGCTCGGGTCTTGGACCGTCGAGGCACGGCAGCTTGGCTACAACGCCGCTGGAACCTCCGAATGGGGCACAAGCCGCCGTCACGCCGGCGAACTGCTGGCCGACGCGCTGAACAGCCGGGTTCCGCAGATCTTCGACGTGTATAGGGATGTTGGGGGTGAACGTCGCGTTCTGAATGTCGTCGATACCGAAGCAGCCCGCGACAAGCTCCAGAAGGTCAAAGAGGCATTTCAGCGCTGGGTTTGGACCGATCCTGATCGGACCGACCGGCTGGCGCGAGTCTACAATGACCGGTTTAACAACATCGCGCCGCGAAAGTTCGACGGCTCCCACCTGCAATTGCCCGGCGCCAGTGGTGCCTTCCAGCTTTACGCGCACCAGAAGCGTGGAATCTGGAGGATCATCTCCTCCGGCTCGACCTATCTCGCTCACGCCGTCGGTGCCGGCAAGACGATGACCATGGCGGCCGCCATCATGGAACAGCGCCGTCTCGGCCTGATCGCCAAGGCAATGCTGGTCGTGCCCGGCCATTGCCTCGCGCAGGCGGCGCGCGAATTCCTCGCCCTCTATCCGAACGCTCGTATCCTCGTCGCCGACGAGACGAATTTTTCCAAGGACAAACGGGCACGTTTCCTGTCCCGAGCCGCCACGGCCACATGGGATGCTGTTATCATCACCCATTCCGCCTTCCGGTTCATCGCCGTGCCGTCGGCGTTCGAGAGCCAAATGGTCCATGACGAGCTGGAGCTCTACGAGGATCTTCTGACCAAGGTGGACAGCGAGGATCGGGTGTCGCGTAAGCGGCTCGAGCGCCTGAAGGAAGGTTTGCAAGAGCGGCTGGAAGCGCTCTCAACCCGCAAGGACGACCTTCTCACGATCTCGGAAATCGGCGTCGATCAGATCATCGTCGATGAGGCGCAGGAATTCCGCAAACTCTCTTTTGCGACCAATATGTCGACACTGAAAGGCATCGACCCCAACGGATCGCAGCGGGCCTGGGACCTCTATGTCAAGTCCCGCTATATCGAGACCAAGAATCCCGGCCGCGCGCTCGTGCTGGCCTCCGGCACGCCAATCACCAACACGCTCGGTGAGATGTTCTCGATCCAGCGACTGCTCGGCCACGTGGCGCTCCGCGAACGCGGGCTTCACGAATTCGACGCCTGGGCCTCGACCTTTGGTGACACGACGACCGAACTCGAAATCCAGCCATCCGGCAAATACAAGGCGGTCAGCCGGTTTGCGAGCTTCGTCAACGTGCCGGAGCTGATCGCCATGTTCCGCAGTTTTGCCGATGTGGTGATGCCGGCGGACCTGAAACAATATGTGAAGGTTCCGGACCTCTCGACCGGTCGGCGGCAAATTCTCACGGCCAAGCCGACGCCGGCCTTCAAACTCTATCAGCAGATCCTCGACAGACGCATCAAGGCAATCGAGATGCGGGAGGGGCCAGCCCAGCCCGGTGACGATATCCTACTGTCCGTCATCACCGACGGCCGCCACGCGGCGATCGACCTGCGGCTGGTCATTCCGGCAAACGACAACGAGCCGGACAACAAGCTCAACCTGCTCATCGAGAACGCTTTTCGCATCTGGAGGGAAACGAGCGAAAACACCTATCATCGCCCGGACGGCAAGCCCTATGAACTGCCTGGCGCCGCGCAGATGATCTTCTCCGATCTCGGCACCATTAATGCCGAGAAGACGCGAGGCTTCAGCGCCTATCGCTGGATTCGTGACGAATTGATCCGCATGGGCGTGCCCGCTTCGGAAATCGCCCACATACAAGACTTCAAGAAGACCGAGGCAAAGCAGCGACTGTTCGGTGACGTCCGATCGGGCAAGGTTCGCTTCCTGATCGGCTCCTCGGAAATGATGGGCACCGGCGTTAACGCCCAGCTCAGATTGAAGGCGCTGCATCACCTCGATGTGCCGTGGCTGCCGTCACAGATCGAGCAGCGCGAGGGTCGAATCGTCCGCCAAGGCAATCAGCACGATGTCGTCGATATCTTCGCCTATGCTACGCAAGGGTCACTCGATGCTGCGATGTGGCAGAACAACGAGCGCAAGGCCCGCTTCATCGCTGCCGCTCTTTCGGGCGATACATCGATCCGCAGGCTGGACGATCTCGGCGAAGGCCAGGCCAACCAGTTCGCCATGGCAAAGGCGATTGCCTCGGGCGACGAGCGCCTGATGCAGAAGGCTGGTCTCGACGCCGATATCGCTCGTCTCGAGCGGTTACGCGCCGCCCATGATGACGACCTGTTCGCAGTGCGCCGGCAGGTCCGGGACGCCGAACGCGACATTGAGGTGTCGACCCGGCGCATCGGCGACATCGGCAAGGATATCCAACGGCTGGTTCCGACTGCGGGAGATGCCTTCACGATGACCGTCACGGCCGTTTCATACGACGAGCGAAAGGAAGCCGGCCGCGCGCTGATGAAGGAAATCCTTACCCTCGTCCAGCTTCAACAGGAGGGTGAGATCGTCATCGCTTCCATTGGTGGCTTCGATCTCGTCTATGATGGCGAGCGGTTCGGCAGGTCTGACGGCTATCGCTACACGACCATGCTTCAGCGCACGGGCGCGGATTACGAGATCGATCTCGCTGTCACGGTGACGCCGCTCGGCGCGGTCTCCCGCCTTGAGCACGCGCTCGACGACTTCGACGGGGAGCGGGAACGCTATCGCCAGCGGCTGGAGGAGGCGCGCAGACGTCTTGCCTCATACCAAACCCGTGAGTGTGGCGAATTCGCGTTTGCCGGGGAACTGGGCGAAAAGCGTCGCCAGCTCCGGGACGTTGAGGCGGAACTCGCAGCCGAGGCGCGCGAGGCAGGTACCTCTGCCAGGCAATCAGCCTGATCTCGGAAGCAGTGCCGCATGCGCATAGGTGCATTGCACAATAAATGTTTTCCATCTGATCAAAAAATGATCATAGTGCACACAGCTGGTGCACATGGCGGTCTCCTCCCAGTGCCGCCGCAACAGCTGTTCCCCTCTGGAGGTTTTTGACCTTCACACTTCGTGGGCCTCGGTTTTCCGACGGCCCATTTTTTTGTTCCCTTGCAACCAGATTGCGAGCTCTGTAGCAGAGCGCTTATCAGAAGAAGTTGGGAAAGGGAGAAGGGGAAAGGGAAGGAGAACCGGTCGCAGATCGGTCCTCCCGCCGCCGCTGTCGCTCAACCGCCGCCTCCGCATCCCGGCCACTCGTCTTTCGCAGGGCTGTTAGCCCCGCTTGTCCTTCGCGGCAGGGCTGCTCGACCGCTGTTGCGCCGGTCGGGCCGCTTTGCGGTCCGGAAGATGTCTTCAGGAAAAAATGAAGACTGGAAGGACCGGCAGAGGGCCAGGTCCGCATCCCGCGGAAAGGAACACTCCCATGCAACTCATGAAGGTCGATCCGCGTGCGCTGAAGGACAATCCCGACAATACGCGCCAGTCGAAATCGACGCCCCAGGCCGACGCGCTGCTGCTTGCGACCATCAAGGCCGTCGGCATCATCCAGCCACCCGTCATTTTCGCCGAAGCCGGCGGCAACGGCTATGTCATCGAAGCCGGTCACCGGCGCACCCGCATGGCGATCGCCGCCGGCATGGAGGAAATCGATGTTATCGTCGTCGAGGCGGCCAACGACAATGGCGCGATGCGTTCGATGATCGAAAACATCGCGCGCGAACCGCTCAATCCGGTCGACCAATGGCGCGGCATCGAGCGCCTCGTTGCTCTCGGCTGGACCGAGGAAGCGATTGCGATTGCGCTGGCGTTGCCGGTCAGACAGATCCGGAAGCTTCGACTGCTCGCCAATGTGCTGCCGGCGATGCTCGATCACATGGCCAGGGGCGACATGCCAAACGAGCAGCAGCTTCGCACGATTTCCGCGGCGTCGCTCGACGAGCAGAAGGAAGTCTGGAAGGCCCACAAGCCAAAGAAGGGTGACACGGCATCCTGGTGGGCGATCGCCACCGGCCTCACCAAGACCCGCATGTTCGCGCGCGATGCGAGCTTTGGCGACGATCTTCGCCGGGCCTATGGCATCGAATGGGCGGAAGACCTGTTCGGACCGGCTGACGAGGACAATCGCTTCACGACGAACGTCGAAGCGTTCCTCGGTGCGCAGCAGGAATGGATGAGCAGCAATCTCCCGAAGAAGGGTTCCATCGTCGAGCTCAACAATTGGGGCCAGCCGCAGTTGCCGCCGAAGGCGGAGCGTGTCTACGGCAAGCCCGGCAAGGGCGATTGCACCGCCATGTATCTCGATCGAGAGGGCAAGGTGCAGTCCGCCCACTTCCGGATGCCGGAGGCGAAGAAGGCGAACGGCAAGGCCGATCCGACCGCGCCCGGCGGTGAGGACGGAAACGAGGCCATCGATGTTGCAGCCAAGACCCGTCCCGACGTGACCCGAAACGGCCTCGACATGATCGGCGATTTCCGCACAGACGCTCTGCACGAGGCATTGGCACGAGCGCCGATCGAGGACGATACCCTCATGGCGCTGCTCGTCCTCGCATTCGCCGGGCAGAACGTCTCGGTCGACTCCGGCTCCGAAACCTCCAACCATCTCTACGGCTCCAGGCGTTTCGCCCGGCACGCCGTCCGGCTGATCGGTGAAAGCGGCAAGCTGGAATTCGACACGGATACGCTTCGTGTCGTGGCCAGGTTGACCCTGATCGACGCACTGTCGGCGCGGACCAACCGCACGGACAGCGGCATTGTCGCCCGGATCGCCGGCGATGCCATCGGCGCCGACACCGATCTTCCGAACATGGGCACGGAGGAGTTCCTCGCGTGCCTATCGCGTCCGGCGCTGAAAGCGTCCTGCGGCGGGACGAATGTCGTTCCCCGCCCGCGCGTCAGGGACACCCGCGCTGCCCTTGTCGAGCACTTCAAGGACGAACGGTTCGTGCATCCGGCAGCCCTCTTCGCACCCGATGACGCGAAGCTGGGCGAGTGGCTGGTCAAGAATATGGAGCATGGGGGCGAGGACGACGATGCACCCGCCGACGGGCCGATGGGCGGCATCGAGAACGGCGCCGACGGTGAGTCTGATCCGTCGATCGAAGACGGCGCGGTCGACAAACCCGATGTTCCGGAAGCCGAGGACGGCGGCAACGCAGCCGACACCGGGCTCGAAGAACTGGATGAAGCCGACGCTGACACCAGCACTGAGGATCCCGATACCGCCTACGGAATTGCGGCCGAGTAACCCTCTCCCACAACGTCATACTGATCGATACCGCCGCCGGCCATCACCGGCGGCGGCTTTGTTTCCACACCTCAAAACAGGAGAACACGCATGTCCGCGTCTTTGATTTATGATCTCGCCCCGATCGGCTCGATTGTCGCCTGGTCCGACGGCACGCCCCGCCCGCCCGAACGCCACAAAAGGAAGCTCCCCGCCTGGGAAAACCGCAACAGCAAGGGTCGGCTGATCCGCAAACAGGGCAAGCGTGGAATCGGCAATGCCAACCTGTCGCCGGATTTTACGCTGAATGAGGGCGATTTCGGCGGCAATGGCGTCATCACGATCCGTATCCACAGGACGTTCTCGCTCGACAGCAGCCTGACATTCAAGGTGATCGAGCGCCCGCAGCTCGGCCACATCAGGGTCTTCGACCGCGCCGGCGACAACGCCGAACTCGTCCACCTCGCCGCTAATCGCCAAGCCGCGGAGGAATGGTTGGCGCGGCATGGCTATCCCGATGCCGTGCTGGAAGAGGTCACTGCCGATGAAGTGGCGGCCGATCACGTCGAGGGGAGGGTCGCGGCATGACGCCTGCTCTCCAAGCCAAAGCAGCTTCCGCCCGTGATTTGCCAGGGCCGGAGTTCAGCCGCAGCGCCGATGACCTGCCTGTCGCCCGTGTCGGCGATCTCGTTTTCGCCATGGTGTCGGGACGCGATGGCCAGCATTTTCTCGTGAGCGCCTGGCGTGTGGCACGGCCGCTTTCCGAGCTCAAACGCGACGACTTCTATTCGCATCATGGCGCCGTTGCGGATGAGGCGGAATTTCAAGCACGGATGTTCGAACAGGCCGAACACAGCCGCGAGCTCCGGGCGCTCGCCCGGCCAACGGTTCGGATGAACTGCTCCACCCCGTGGGGACCTTCGCAGGGCGCCACCGTCTACGCGGAGGGTATCGTCTCTCACACCACGGCCGGGCATGGCGGGTTCAAGTTGTGCAACGAGTGCAACGTCAAGATTCATCCGATGCTTCGTTGCGCAGGCGGCTGGTACGAAGAAGATGCCGCGTGGGCCGCGATTGCCCTCGCCTATCCGAATCTCTTTACCGGATACGAGCGCAAGTGCGCCGATCGGACGATCCGGGATTCGTGGCCCGATGCCTGGGAAGCGATCTTCGGTCGCCCCCTTGCGCCCGGTGAATCCCATGAGAAGGATCGCCGCGCCTTCGAGCGGGAGCATGCCGGCGACTGGATCGTCATCTCCGCGCTACGCTCGGAGCAGCATCCCGGGATGACCGAAGTCATCGCCACGATTGACGGCGCGCGTGCCGCCGATGCGCAAGAGCGCCGCTATCTGGTGCCAAGCGACGAGTACGAGGTTGGCCGATTTCGCTTCGTCATCGATCCGGCGCGCCACGCTGCCTATGACGGATCGTCGTCTTTCATCAACTGGCAGGCCCGGGTGATCAGTCCATGAATCCGGTCAGTCCCCGCGTTCTTCTGTTCCGCATGGAGGCGGCGCGGCGAGAGACCCGCCACCATCTCGATCGCATTCACCGGCAGATCACGGGCCGGGCCGAACGAAGAGCGGTCACCGAGAAGGCGAAAGCCCGCTCGCACCTCCGGGGCGGGTCGCGGTGGACGCGCTCCGACGAACAGCTGTTTCAGGATCACGTCGAGCGGCTCAGCTTCGAACGGCGAACGGAAATCGCTGCCCTAGCTCGCAAACTCCAACATAAGGAGCGGGCGATCACTACCATGCGTATGATGCTCGGCGATGATGCGGGTAATGCGGCGGCGTGAGTCCGACCGTATGGGGGCTTTCGTGGCGGCTGATCCGCGCTGGAGGAAGGGATGCGGCTGTCGGTCGCGAGGGGCTCTCTCCTCCGGGGTTTCGGAGCCTTGGCCCGCGCCGCCGGTCTGCCCTTCGTTTTCGCTGCGGTCTGAACCGGCGGCCGGTCGTTTCAAGGCCGCTGGCGCGCCGCGGAGCGGCCGGTGCAGCCTTCCTCGCAAAACGGCTCCGCGTCCTTCGCAGGGCTTTACCCCGCTTGTCCGCAAACCCGTTTCGCTCGTCCGGCCGTCCCGGACCCGTGAAAGCCCCCGTCCTCAACCGGTTCCTGTCGACCGCATCGAAGGGCAGACCGGCAGGGGCCGGAGCCGCTTCGGTGAAAACCACGAAAGGAAGATCCCATGGCCAAGCCCGCAACCAATCGACCCTCCCCCCGCGTCGTGCCGCTCCGCAAGGGCGCGACCCTCGAGATGGTCAGGCTCACATGCCCGGACACCGTCCAGGCAATGCTGATCGCCGAGAGCTTTGGATCCGCGGTAGTCGACAGCGACGGCATCCGTGAGCTCCACGAGCGCCTGATCATTGCGACCGCCGACAGCCTCTCGGACGGTCTCGGCGAGAAAGCGATGCAGATCCATCTCCAGCGCATCGTCGGGGCCTATGTCGGCTCGGCGCACGGAGCCGGCCAGTTCTACAGTCGGGCAGTCTCCGAGGCGCGAGACGCCACCGCCAAATCGGCAAACGATGCCCGCGACGAGGACCTCGATGGCCCGGTCGGTTACGACAGCGCCGCCCAGCGCAGACGCGAATTCGCCGCCGACATGGGCATACAGTCCCACGCGTTGCGGATGGCCGCCGAGGGCGCAGTCGCTGCTTACAGCCACGTCATCGGCGAAGCCTGGAAGCCTTTCGACCGCCCGGTCGAAAACCCGGGCCAGTCGCTCGACCGCAAGGCGGCGGAGGCGCAGATGGCGGCACTCGGTTGAGCCGTTTTTCGCGCGGAGCTTCGGCTCCGCCCTTTCTTCCCTCTCCCTGATCATTAGGCCGGTTCCTTTGGGACCGGCCTTTTTCCAGGTCATCAGAAGGAAGAGAAACATGGACCCCGCTCGCCACGCGACCCCGTCCCGGTCGGCGGTCCTGCAGGAGCCGGTTGTCCGCCGCAACGGCTTCGCCGTCCTTCTCTCCGTTCCGGCCGTTCCGGTGCGGCATGCCACCCGATCGCTCCTGCCTTCGGACCTCCGCGACGGGGCCGCGGTGGGCGCGGCCTCCAAAACGGAGGATAATGACATGAGCAGGAAAGCCGAGGGCGAACGCGCCGACATCTATGCACGGATCACGGCCCGGATCGTTGCCGATCTGGAAAAAGGTGTAAAACCCTGGATGAAACCCTGGCACGCGGCCAACACCAATGGCCGGATTACCCGGCCGCTACGCTACAACGGTCAGCCCTATTCGGGCATGAACATTCTGTTGTTATGGTCGGAGGGAATGGCGCGCGGCTTCACCTCACCCATGTGGATGACGTTCAAGCAGGCGCTCGAACTGGGAGCGGCGGTGCGCAAGGGCGAGACCGGTTCGACGGTCGTCTTCGCCAGCCGCTTCACCAAGTCCGAGGCGGACGGCAATGGTGGAGAAGTCGACCGGGAAATCCCGTTTCTGAAAGCATATACAGTGTTCAACATCGAGCAGATCGACGGGCTGCCGGAGCCGTACCATCACAAACCCGGTCCGGTGCTCGATCCTGACGAGCGCATGGAGCACGCCGATCGCTTTTTCCGCAACACCGGCGCAGTCATCCGCCATGGTGGGGTGCAGGCCTATTATTCGCCAGTCACGGACCACATCCAGATGCCGCAGTTCGAGACGTTCCGCGACGCCGCGTCTTACGTGGCAACCCTGAGTCACGAAAGTTGCCATTGGACGGCGCGCGCCGATCGCGTCGGGCGCGATCTCAGCCGATATGCCAAAGACAAGAGCGAGCGGGCTCGCGAAGAACTGATCGCCGAACTTGGAAGCTGCTTCCTTTGCGCTGATCTCGGGATCGCACCGGAGCTGGAGCCACGGCCGGACCATGCGTCTTACCTCGGCTCGTGGTTGAAGGTTCTATCCGACGACAGGCGGGCTATCTTCCAAGCCGCGGCACATGCCCAGCGTTCTGTCAACTTTCTGCACGGACTCCAGCGCGTTCAGGCCGACAACAGAGCGGCTGCGTAGGAGACACTAAGGTCGGTCGTTGTCACCCGCAACGGCCAACAGCTCATTCGGCTCTCTCTCCGCCAGGGCATGCGGATCGGACGTGAGGTCCAGCTTCCCCCAGATCGATGGTTTCCGATCGGCGGCTTTCAGCTTTCGGCATTGCTTAATTTCGACGGTAAACGGCTTTGTCTGCTGACGCATAGATCCTCCAAGCGACGAATCTCGGCCCGACAATATCGCGTTGATAACGGGAGGCAACTGCCCGGCTGGACGAGTTTGTCGTATCCGAAGTCACCGCTAAGACTTAGAGACAGAGGAACGGCTTCGCGACCGGGCTGTTCCGCCGGGGCAACGATACTGGCGAGGGCGCCATCGACCTGTTCCTCACACCGCTGTCATGGGCCACGTCCTCCGCGGGCTCGATGAGGCATGTCTGATCGGAGACCGGCTTCGCCTCGATCGTTCTCCCGCAACGGCCGTCCGCAACTTTCTTCCCCTGCGAACTGCGTTCGCATTCCTCGCGGCCCAAGAAAGCTGCTCCCGGCCGCCTTCCTCTTCGTTTCAGCCCCTTCGGGGTGCGGTCCGAGCGTCCCCGATCCTTGCGACAGCCATCGAGGCCGCGAAGGGCGCGGCCCGAAACAACCGAAAGAAAGGAACAGACAATGGCTACCATCGGCACCTTCACCTCCACCGAAAGCGGCTTCACCGGCTCGATCCGCACCCTCGCACTCAACGTCAAGGCCCGCATCGCCCGCATCGAAAACCCCTCCGACAAGGGTCCGCACTTCCGTATCTACGCCGGCAATGTCGATTATGCTGAGACGGTGATTATGCGGAGTGCTGGTCGCTGAAGGCTGGATTTGCTGATGATTTCGGCGGATTTTACTCCGCATAATCCCGGCGGGATTAAAGGGAGCGCCCCGCTTTGGGCGGAGCCCTTGGTGTTGGTCAGCGGGACCAGATGAGCTTGTGCTCGCCCTTATCGCCCTGGACGAGGGAGGCGTAGACCGGCGCCGTGAAGGACGGATCGTCGAGCTTGAGCGAGAGGTATTCGGCGCCCGTT
>NZ_JABDWM010000031.1:0-37322 GCF_019685295.1 Rhizobium sp. NLR22b | reverse complement strand
TTGGGATACCGGATGGCAGCCAGGGAAATGGTTATCAGAAGTGTGGCCGCAAGCCCGGCCGGCGGACGGACTTCATGAACGATCCGGAGGTGATTGCCAAACGACAGAAGGCGCTGGCGCGGATGGAGGCTGCGGAATGAATGGTGAGGGACATAGTCTCAAAGCTAAAGCCGAAGGGGTGCGTCCTACCCGCCCCCGCTCCTCCCTGCAACCCGGCCCAGCCGGTCGGATCGGGGGCTGATCTCCCTGCCCTGTAGTAGCCTTTAAGCCCTTGTTGCATTTACATTAGAAGTCACACGGGAATTGTAGCGAATCATTCCATTATGACGTGTGGCACGAAACGTGATAGATTGGCCGTTATACGCGCGCGGTCTTCGCGAACGGCAAGACCGCAGGCGCGATCACCGGCAACCCAGCTGCCGAGCACAGCAAAGCCGTTATCGCTTTCGAAAAGCGGGGCATAGGCCTGGATAACGAAGCCTTCCTCGCCGTAATCGCCCGGTGCGGAAAACGCTTCCCGCCCATCTCGAAAAATTGTGACGTTCTCGCCTTCTCGCGACAAGAGTGGTTTGCGCACGTAGTCGGTCAAGGTCGAAGCCGCCGGGTCGTCGGTGAAATAACTCGGCAGCAGGTTGGGGTGATTGGGGTGGCGCTGCCAGAGCAGCGGCAGAAGCCCCTTGTTGGAGAGCACGGCCTTCCAGGCGGGCTCGACGAAAACATCGCCCGAGCGGGCAAGTTCGCGCGCGAAAGGCTCGCGCAGCATGAATTCCCATGGGTAGAGTTTGAAGCAGCGGTCGATCACCCGATCCTTGAGGTCGGTGTAGCGGCCCTGCGCATCGATGCCGATCTCCCGAATGTCCAGAAGCTCGACGCGATGGCCGGCCTGCACCGCACAATCCATGAGGTAGACCGTCGTGCCGCGATCCTCCTCATTGTCGGTTATCGCGGCGAAATGGAAGATGGGCTCCTTGGGAAATTGATCGAACGCCTCGACAAGACTTTCCTGCAGGAAATTATACTGGTCCGCATCTTTGGGCAGAACACCCAAAGCGATCTGATCGGTCAGCCAGTTGAACTGGAAATAGGCCGTCTCGAACGCCGAGGTCGGGGTATCGGCGTTGTATTCGAGTAGCTTGGCCGGGCCATTGCCATCATAAGCAAGATCGAAACGGCCGTAGAGGTGCCGGTCGCGGCGCTGCCAGGACCGCTGCACTACATCACGCAGGTCCGCCGGAATGGCCAGCCTGTCGAGTGCCTCTTCGCTGCTCACGATCTCGCCGACCAGATCCATGCACATATCGTGCAGTTCCTGGCTCGGCTGTTCGATCTGCTTCTCGATCTCCTCGAGCGTGAACGTATAGGCGGCATCGTCGAGCCAGTAGGGCTCGCCATACATGACGTGGAATCCGAAGCCGACGGCCTGCGCCTTGTCACGCCAGTCAGGACGCGGCGGGAGGGTGATGCGTTTCATGTCATCCGCCGAAACTAAAGGACGAACGGCCGCCGAAGCCTTGCCGGGCAACGGTGCGGGTATTGACGTTGACCGGCTTGACACTCTGGCGCGCGGGCACAGTCACGCTGTCGCCACCCGAGCGAACGGTGGTTGTGACCGTCTGCCCAGAGCGGTTGCGATAAATCGGCGTCGAGCCATAATAGGAGCCATTCGCCTCCTGGCGCCGGCGATAGTCGTAATAGTCGCCGATATTGTTGAGTGCCGAAGACAGCATGTAGCCCGCCAGGAACGGCACGAAGAAGCTGCCGCCTCCGCCGGTATTGTTGTTGGTGACGGTATTGGCCGGCTGTTCGGTGCACTGGCCCTTGCCGTATTCGGCCTCGCAGGCGGCCATGCCGTTGAAACGCGGCGCGGTGGCGAGATGGGCGCGCATCGCATCCTGATAGCTGGCTTGGCAGACCTGCCGGTCCATGCCCGCAGCCACGCATTGGTCGACGGACGTGAACATTATATCCGAAGGGGCCTCCTCGCCGCACCCGGACAGCGCCAGTGTCGAGGCGGCGATGGTGCCAAGGGCCAGCAAAGGTCGCCTGTGCCCGCTCATACGTCTGCGCATTTTTCCCTCCCTCAATAGGTCATGCAGGCAGCGTTGAGCAGACCGATGACGAGCGCTATTCCGCCGCCCCACAGGCCCGCCGCGATATCACCGGCAGTGATTTTTTCATGCAGGTCCTTCATGGTGAAGTTCGCGATGTAGAAAGCAAGGATCTGCGCCAGAGTGCCTATCACCGCCCATATGATGTAATCGATGACGCTGACGGAATTGGCTGCGGCGGAAGCCAGAGGCAAGCTGAAACCGACAAGCGCGCCTAAGAACGCGGTGACGGCAGCAAGATTGCCCGCCCGGATCAGTTGGACCTCCTGTTGCGGCGTCAACCAGGTGTAGATCACCGCGAAAACGCCGTAGGCGGCGAGCCCGATGGCGAAATAACCAAGGAAAGCAGGCAGGCCCGCCACGTAGTCGAGCATCGAAAAAGTCCTCCGTTGAAATTGATAGGTCCCTCAGACGCGACGAACGTCGGCCGGAGCCAATCCATAACCGATCAGAAATTCCACCGAGCTGCCCGCCTGGCTCTGCCCAAAATCGAGGTCGCGCTCGACATTGATCAGTAGCATTTCGCGCGTCGAGCCAAGCGGGCGGTAATACAGCATGCAGGTCTGATGGATGGAGCGCTGCGTTTCACCATCGCTGACCTTTTCAACAAATTCCACCAATTGCGCCCGTTCCGGACCGTCGCCCCAGAACCGGTTATAGAGGATCCCGTCAGCATCATAGGATGGCTGGCCGATCAGGCCGCCCGGCCCGGTCCAGCGGTTCCATTCGCTCTGGCCGACGGGCACGACGCTGTCCCAAGGCTGATAAAAGCTGATGTCGTCGATCGCCTCACCCGGCTTACCCGACGCCGACATCACCTGAATCATCCGGTTTTCTTCATCGTAGTAGCGCGACAGAACCGTCGCGGCGTCGAGCGAAACCTCACCGTAGCCGGCAATGATGAACGGCCCGCTTCGCGGCAGCGGCATGGCAGGCTCGCCGCCCAAAGCATCGGCTTCGAGCGAGAGGAAATCGATCTCGAGCGCCCCGCCGATGGCCGCACTCAAGGGGCCGAGTTCTTCGGGTAAGGCCCCCTCGCTCTTGTTTCCGCCGAACCAGCCGATCATGTCACGTCTCCCATTCGAGCCCAGGCTATGGCAGCGGGATCTAGCCGAATTTCGCTGATGTAGTAAAGCGTCTCGCCGCCCCGCATCAGCGTCTCGTCCCGGCAATTAAGGTCCGTTACGCCGTGGCTCAGCATGCCGACGAGCGTCACATGGTGCCGACGCTTGAGGCTTAAAAACATGTCGCCATAGGAGAGCGGTGCGTGCAAGGCCGGCACCGCCAGGGAAAAGGCCGTGTCGGTGGAGGCAGCCGACAACAGCCGTGCGGCGATTTCCGAAGAACCCGGATCACGTGCGGAACGCGACAGAAGCTCCTCGGCGAGGGAACCCACCGCCTCGACACGCGGCCGACGCTGCTTGACCATCTGTGCTGTGCGGTCGTCGGCGAAATAGGCGACGATATGGGCATTGGGCGCATGATCCTCGGCGATCAGCACCGCGGCCAGCGTTTCATCGTCATTTGCGCCGCGGGCGATGACTGCCCGCGCCTGGGCCACTCCGGCCCGCAACAAAGCGTCGGCATCGGCAAGCCGTTCCGTGCGGACGTAGTCGGCATAATTGCTGGCGGGATTTTCCGGCAGATCCTTGGCGACCAGAACCGTCATCGGTTCGTTGGCATGCCGTTCGGAGTGCAGCAGCCGTAACGTCTGGTATGTCTGCCCCTCTTGCCATCCCAAAACGACGATATGACCGGTGCGTTCGCTGTAATCACCCAATCCGCGCATGCGATTTCTCCAAATCGTACCGATCGCTGTCAACAACTTGCCAAGAACAGCGGTAAAGATGGCGATGCCACCGGGCAGAACGACCAGGACGGTAATGATCCGGCCGAGGCCCGATTTTGGGGAAAGATCGCCATAACCGACAGTCGTTGCCGTAATCATGTAATAGTAAAGAAAGTCGACCGGGTTGCCGACGAGATCGCCTTCCCCGGCCAGCATAAAGAGCAAATAGGAAGTAACCAGATGCACAACGAGGATAACAAGAAGGGCTGACCACGCCAATTCGCCGAGCGACAGATATACACGCCGCAGTAATGAAGCGATAAATGGCAAGCGATTCGCCCCCGTTGCTGACCCCTACCCTACCGAAATTTATTTCGCGCGCTAGACCTTTAAGTTGTAAACCGATTACCCAGATATTTGCGACGCTCTAACCGATGGAGGACTTTTTGGAGACCTGGAGCCTTACCACTTTAACGCGCCTGTTCGCAGCCGACCCGGAAGCGCTGGGCGATGTGGATGTAGCCGTACCGGAACATGGGGACGTTATCTGCGTAACTCTCAAGGAAAGAGGCGATCTCGACGTCTTCGTCGCGGTGAGCGGAGAGCGCGATATTCTTGTCAGCGTTGTCCTGGTGCCATGCAAGGACGTGCCCAAGCGGGAGGCCTTCGAACGGATGGTTCTCAAGACGCACAAGTTCGTGCCGCTGTCGAGCTTCGGCATCACCACGATTGACGGTGAGGAATGGTACGAATTGTTCGGCTCGCTGTCGGCACGTTCGTCGGCCGAAACCGTGGTCGAGGAAGTCGCCATTCTGGCTGCCAATGCGGTCGACGCCGCACACATGATTGAAGAATGGAAAAGCGGGGAGATTGCAGCGTGAGCACCTGGGGAAAGATTTTCACCGCCATTCGCGGCGGCATTAACGAGGCAGCGGAAGCGGCCGCCGACAGCCAGTCGATGCGCATTCTCGACCAGGAAATCCGCGATGCCGAACAGTCGCTGCGCCGGGCGCGATCCGATCTGGCCGGTATCATGGCGTCGAACAAGAGCGTCATGCGCCGGCTTGAAGAAAACCGCGCGAAGGAAGCCAAGGACACCGACAGCGCCCGCGCGGCGATCTCAGCGGGCCGCACGGATCTGGCGCAGGGTCTCGCTCAGCGCATTGCCAACATTCGCGCCGAAACGCAGCGAGACCAGGAAGAGCTCGACCGGCTGCTGCCCCGCCAGCAGCAGATGCTGCGCACGATCCAGGAAACCGAATCGCGGATCGCTCAGATGAAACGCGAGGTGGAGAATGTCAAAGCCAACGAGTCGCTGCTGCGCGCTCAGTCGGCGATTGCCCATAACCAGTCGGGCATCAATACCCGTCTCGGCAGCGCCGTCCAAAGTCTCGAACGCATCAAGAAGCGCCAGGAAATGACGGCCGGGCGCATCGAGGCCGGCGCGGAACTGGCCGCGCTGGAAAACGGCAGCGATCTCGACCGTCAGCTGCGCGAGGCCGGCATTGGCGGTTCCCGTGAATCGGCGGACGACATCCTTGCACAGTTGATGGCACCAAAGCATTCGGCCGAGCCCGTCCTGCTCCCGCCGCCCGCTGGCAACAAGGACTGAGAATACCCGGAGCGGCCGCCCTGTCGGAGAGATCGAAGACAGAGCGGCCGCACGCCGAACTCTGACGTTGCAGCCGGCCAAGCCCGCGCTCGCCGACCGCGCCCATGACACCAGCACGATCCCGGGTTTCGGCATCGATGCGGGTTGAACCGGAGCTCTTGCAGCGACGGGCGCCTCCCGAATTCACTTGAATGTCATGCATTTGAATGGTCATCGAGGCGATGCGCATCGGCGATTTCCGCCTTGCGCTTGCCGTCAAAGCACGCTAATTGGCCACTGTTATGTTATTACATCACTGGACGGGCACAAGCCGTGCCGGCCAGTCAGAAGGGTTTCAGCGAATGAACAAGGCGATCACAACACTCAGCTACGCACTGGCTGTATCCGCAACATTGACTTTTGCAGGAATGGCAGGCGCTGAGACATCTTCGGGAAACAATCACAGCCACAGCCATTCCCACGATAAACAGGGGTCGGTGTATGATGGGTATTTCGACGACGATCAGGTAAAGGCGCGTGAACTGTCGGACTGGGAGGACGACTGGCAGTCCGTCTACCCCTTTCTTGTCGACGGAACCTTGGATCCGGTGATGGCCGACAAGGCGAGACATGGCGATAAGAGCGCCGGAGAATATCGTGCCTACTACGACACGGGATACAAGACCGACGTCGACCGGATCGTCATCAACGGAAAGAAGGTTACCTTTTTCCGTGGCAAGGACTCCGTCAGCGGAGACTACGAGACGGATGGCCGCGAAATCCTCACCTATAAGAAGGGTAATCGAGGGGTTCGTTTCATCTTCAGGAAAAGCGCCGGCGATGACGCCGCACCGCAGTTCATTCAGTTCAGCGACCACCTCGTCGCCCCTGAGAAGGCGGATCACTACCATCTCTATTGGGGCAACGACCGTGCCGCACTACTGAACGAGGTCACCAACTGGCCGACCTATTACCCATCGAGCCTGAATGGGAAACAGATCGCCGAGGAGATGCTGAGCCACTGACTAGCTGACACCGAGAAAGTGCCTGAGCTCGGCAGTTTGCGGATCGGCGAAGACATCCTCCGGCCGACCGGCTTCATGGACACGGCCCTGATGCATGAAGACGACGCGGCTGCAGACGTCGCGGGCGAACCGCATCTCGTGCGTGACCATCAGCAGCGTCATTCCCTCGGCGGCAAGTTCGCGCACGACGGCCAGAACTTCGGCGACCAGTTCCGGATCGAGCGCCGATGTGATCTCGTCGCAAAGAAGGGCGGTCGGCTGCATGGCGAGCGCGCGGGCGATGGCGACGCGCTGCTGTTGTCCGCCCGAGAGCTCGTCCGGATAGGCATCGAACCTGTGGCCCAGACCTACCCGCTCCAGCATCCTGCGGGCGGTCGCCTCCGCTTCGGCCTTGGGTGTCTTTTTGACCACCGTCTGCGACAGCATGACGTTGCCGCCGGCAGTCAGATGCGGGAAAAGATTGAATTGCTGAAAGATCATGCCGACCTTCAGACGCAGCGCCTTCAGATGAACTTCGTCATCGAGAAGCTGTGCGCCGGCCACGGAGATGGAACCGTCGGTGATGGTCTCCAGGCCATTGATGCAGCGAAGCAGGGTCGATTTGCCCGAGCCGCTCTTGCCGATAATGGCAATGACCTCGCCAGGCTCGACATTCAGATTGATGCCTTTCAGCACCTCGTTGGATCCGTAGCTCTTGCGGACGTCAGTGATTTCGATGAGCGACATTGAGTTTTCTCTCCAGGATCTGGCTGCTTTTCGACAAGGGCCAGCAAAGGGCGAAATAGATGAGCGCCACGAGCCCATAGACGGTGAAGGGCTGGAAGGTGGCGTTGGTGACCACGGTGCCGGCCTTCGACAATTCGACGAAGCCGATGATCGAGGTCAGCGCCGTGCCCTTGATGATCTGAACGGAGAAACCGACGGTCGGCGGTATGGCGATCCTCAGCGCCTGTGGAAGAATGACGTAGCGCATCTGCTGCAGACGGCCCATGCCGAGGCTGGCGGAGGCTTCCCATTGCCCCTTCGCAACCGCTTCGACGCAGCCCCGCCAGATCTCGGTGAGAAAGGCGGCGCTCCATAGGATCAGCGCCAATCCCGCCGCAAGCCAGGCCGGCACGTCTATTCCGAAGAGGCCGAGACCGAAAAAGGCGATGAAGAGCTGCATCAGCAGCGGCGTACCCTGGAAGAGCTCGATATAATATTTCGCAAACGCCCGGCCGGCCTTGCGCCTGCTGATGCGCAGGAACAGCAGGCCCAAGCCGACCAGGCTGCCGCCGACGAACGAGACGAGCGAAAGGAGGATCGTCCAGCGGGTGGCAAGCAGCAGATTGCGCAGAATGTCCCAGAGCGTGAACGTGATCATCGTGCTGCTCTCCTCGGGAAAATGAACCAGCCGATCAGGCCCAGCACCTGCCGGAGCAGGATCGCCAGCGCGAGATAGATTGATGTCGAGACGATGTAGGCCTCGAAGGCTCGAAAGGTTCGCGATTGTATGAAATTCGCGGCGAAGGTCAGATCCTCGGCGGCGATCTGCGATACGACCGCCGAGCCGAGCATGACGATGACCACTTGCGACGACAGCGCTGGCCAGATGCGCTGCAGCGACGGCACGAGAACGACATGGCGGAAAGTCTCGAAGCGCGTCATGGCGAGGCTCTCGCCTGCCTCGAACTGGCCTTTCGGCGTCGCCTGGATGCCGGCGCGGATAATCTCGCAGCTATAGGCGCCAAGGTTGACGACCATCGCAAGATTGGCGGCTGTCAATTCGGAAAGGTGGAGGCCGAGCGACGGCAGACCGAAGAAGATGAAGAAAAGCTGGATCAGGAACGGGGTGTTGCGGATCAGTTCCACATAGGCCGCAGCGACCGGCTTCAGCCAGACCGGGCCAAGCGCCCGCACCCAAGCGCAGACGATGCCGAGCGAAATGCCGAGCACACCACCGATCGCGATAAGCTCCAGGGTGATCAGCACACCCTTGATGATCTCGGGATAATATTGAAGCAGCCAGCCGAATTCGAAATGGTAGCTCAAGGAATGTCCCCTCTCGCGGTGACGGAGCGCATGTCATCCCGCGGCCGCAGGAGACATGCGCGAGACCCTGGTTTCCTTAAAGATCGGACGGCAGATCGGCACCGAGCCACTTCTGCGATATCGCATTCAAGCTGCCATCGGCTTTGGCGGCGGCGACAATGCCGTTCACCTTCTCCAGAAGCGCGGATTGTTCCTTGTTGAGGCCGATGTAGCAGGGCGAGTTCTTGATCAGAAACTTCAGCTCAGGGCGCTTGGGAGGGTTTTTGGCGAGGATCGCAGCCGCCACAACGTTGCCGGTAGCAATGATGTCGACCTGGCCGGAGAGGAACGCCGAGATGGTGCCGTTATTGTCCTCGTAACGCTTGATCGTCGCATCGGCCGGCGCGATCTTCGTCAGTTCGAGATCCTCCACGGCGCCGCGTGTGACGCCGATGCTCTTGCCCGCGAGATCTTCCGCCTTGGCGACCGAAAGATCGGCCGGACCGAACACGCCGTTGAAGAAGGGCGCGTAGGCGACCGAGAAATCGATCACCTTTTCGCGCTCCGCATTCTTGCCGAGGCTCGATATGACGAGATCGACCTTGTTCGTCTGCAGATAGGGGACGCGGTTGGCGCTCGTGACCGGCACAAGTTCGGCTTTGACGCCAAGCTTTTGGGCAATGAGATTGGCCATGTCGATATCGTAGCCCACCGGCGCCATATCGATGCCGACACTGCCGAAAGGCGGGAAATCCTGCGGGACTGCGACACGCAACGTACCGCGCGCCGTAATGTCGGCAAGAGCATCGGCGTGAGACGGCGAGTTGAAGCTGAAGGTCGCGGCGAGAGCCGCGATTGCGAAGAAGATCCGTCTGGTCAGCATGTGTTCATTGCTCCTTTGATGGTGTGATTTTTGGGTCTGACGGCTGGGAGATGGAGAACGCGGCCTTAGGCGGAAGCGACAGGGAATTGCGCAGATCCGAAAGCGGATCCGGACGCGCCGTGAGGTCGAGGCCCATCTCCACTTCATCAAGATGTTCGACGGAGAGCTCCGCGGCTCTGACGAAATCCCCTGCCTGCATGGCCTCGAAAATACGGCAGTGCCCCTCATGGGACTGCGCCGCATGAAATTCGGATTGATAGAGCATCGAAATGAGGATCGTCCTTGCGGTCAGGTCGCGCAGGATGTCGACGATGATCGTGTTGCCGCTCAATTCCGCAATGCGGATATGGAAATCGCCCATCAAATAGGTCAGGCGCTGGCGGTCGCCCGCCGCCATCGCGTTCCGCTCCGCGTTCAGATGGGCGTCGAGAGCCTTGCGTCCCTCCTCCGTCAGCACGCCCATGCTGCGCAGCAATCCGGCCTCGACGACACGCCTTGCATCATAGACGGCGATCGCATCCTCAGCGGAGGGCTCGACGACGAACCAGCCGCGCCGGGGGCTGACATGCACGATGCCGCGTGTCTCCAGACGCATCATGGCTTCACGGACGCGGGTTCGGGACACGCCGAAGAGCGCCGCCAGCTGATTTTCGCCAAGACGCGTGCCCGGCCGAATCTTGGCAGAAAGGATCCCGGAGACGATCGTTGCCTCAATGGATTTCTGCGTGGTCTCGGATGCGTGGCTATCTTGCATACAAGACAGGAAGCAAAGCTCGTGCCAAAATTTTGCGCCGAGGATTTCCAAGATGCCTGGGATGCTCCGAGCAAAATTTGCCCGCCAGGCATGCAGACTGACTGTAATTTATGCGGGGCTGCCCCTCCCCCGCATCGGCCTGTCACCGATGCCGGGGCAAGTTCATAGGCCCGACCGACTTGCCCCCGACCCTGCGGATCGGGACCGGGGCAACGCTTTGCCAGTCGTCGTCAATCGATCGTGCGCGCCAACACCTGCGGCGTCGAAGACAACCCTATCCCGCGTGACGGGGCAAACCCATCGCCGTCGCCGGTTTTAGTGGAAGCTCGAGGTTTTGAGAAATTCCGCCAACCGTTCGGTTTTCGGGCGCACGAACATTTCCTTCGGATCGCCCTCCTCGCAGATGACGCCCTGGTTCATGAAGATTACGCGCGACGAAACCTCGTAGGCGAAACGCATTTCATGGGTGACGAGCAGCATGGTCATGCCATCGGCAGCAAGCCCCTTGATCACCTGCAGGACTTCGCCCACCAATTCCGGATCGAGCGCGGAGGTCACTTCGTCGAACAGCATCAGCCGCGGCGACATGGCGATTGCGCGGGCAATCGCAACACGCTGCTGCTGGCCGCCGGAGAGCTGACCGGGATAATGGTTGGCGCGGGCGGCGAGGCCGACCCGTTCGAGCCATTTTTCGGCAATGATGCGGGCTTCCGGTTTCGTCATCTTCTTCACCTTGACGAGGCCGAGCATGACGTTTTCGGCAGCACTCATATGCGGGAAGAGATTGAACTGCTGAAAAGCCATGCCGGTCAGGGCACGCTGACGGGCAATCTCCTTCTCGCTCTTGCGCCGGCGCGTCGCGCCGTCGACGTGATAGCCGATCTCCTCGCCGTCGAGGCGGATCGTGCCGCCCTGGAATTCCTCGAGCATGTTGACGCAGCGCAGCAAGGTGGTCTTGCCGGAGCCTGAGGAGCCGATGATGGAGATGACCTCGCCTTCCTGAACGGCGCAATCGACCCCCTTGAGAACTTCGTGGATACCGTAAGTCTTGCGCAGACCCTTGATGTCGAGAATGGTCTTGGCCATCGGAAAGTCTCCTCAGGACGGCAGGGCGGTCTTGCGCTCGACGTATTTGCCGAAGTGCTCGATGCCGTAGTTGACGATGAAATAGAGACCGCCGGCCAGAAAATAGAACTGGAGGCTCATGAAATTGCGGGAGATGATCTCCTGCGTGCGCAGGAGAAGCTCGGCGACGCCGATGACGGAGAGCAGCGTCGAGGCCTTCACCATCTCGGCCGCCGTATTCACCCAGGCCGGCAGACACTGGCGCATGGCCTGCGGCCACAGCACCGAGGTGAAAGTCTGGGTAAAGGTCAGACCGATCGCCTTGGCCGCTTCGGTCTGGCCCTTCGGGATCGCCTGAAGCGCTCCGCGCACGATTTCGCCGACATGGGAAGAGCAGAAAACGGCAAGGGCGAGGACGCCGGCGGAGAACGGTCCGAGATCGAGACCGACCGCGGCGGAGACATAATAGCTTGCCAGTACGAGCACGAGCACCGGTGTGCCGCGGATGATATCCGTATAGGCACGCACGAGGAGACGTAAGACGATGCCGCCGTAAACCAGCGCCAGACCGACAAAAACACCGAGCACGGAGCCCGCGAGAATGGCCAGCAGCGAGATCGACACCGTCATGGCAATGCCGTTCATGATGACGTAGCGGGCGATCCAGAGTTGTTCGAGAAAGGTGTGAGACATCGGGACTATCTCGGCAGGGCCAGACGGCGCTCGACGAGGCGCATCAAGGCGGCGATGAGGAAACAGGTGGCGACATAGAGGGCTGATGTAACCATCCATGTTTCGATGACGCGGAAACTCTCGACATTGATCTTGCGGGCGGCAAAGGTCAGCTCGGGCACAGCGATGGCAGCGGCAAGCGAGGTGTCCTTGAAGAGCGAGATTATCGTCGAGGATAGCGATGGCAGCACGTTGCGCAGCATCAGCGGTGCGATGATCGAGCTGCGGATCTGCATTGCCGTCAGGCCGATGGCAAGGCCGGCTTCCGTCAACCCTCTCGGGATCGACAGCAGTCCGGCACGGAACACCTCGGCCAGATAGGCCCCAGAATAGAGCGAAAGAACCAGCACGAAGCTTTTCATCTTGTCGAGGCGCAAGCCCATCTGCGGCAGCGCGAAAAAGGCGAAAAGCACCAGAACGAGAATCGGCAGGTTGCGAATGACGGTGACATAGCCGCGCGCCGGCACGAGCGCGAAGCGGCTCCTCGACGTCAGCGCGAAAGCCATCACAAGACCGATTGCGGCCCCGATCAGGATCGAGATCGCGGCAAGGCCGAGGCTGAGGGCAAGTCCGCTTAAGAGAAAGTCGAAATTGCGCCAGACGGCAGCGAAGTTCAGTGTGTAACCCATGCGGGTCCTTTCAGACCAGAGCATGCCGCCGAGCCTGTGAGCGGGCCGGACGACGTCATCTCCAATCATTCGATCCAGAAGCGGACTGAGATCTTAGCCAGACCTAGACCGAGATCATCCTGTTCCAGCGGAGCGGGAGCAAGCTCCCGCCCCGCACCGCGGTCACTTGAATTCGACGGGGAAACCGATCTGCGGCGGCGCCAGATCCTTACCGAACCAGGTCTTGAAGGATTTGGCATAGAAGTCGAACTCGACACCGGTCATCGCTTCGTGAAGAGCGGTGTTGACGAAGTTCAGCCAATCCTGATCACCGCGCTTGACGGCGCAGGCATAGGTCTGTGGGTTCCAGCCGTAGCCGGCATCCTTGTAGCGGCCCTGGTTCTGCGTCATGTACCAGGCGAGCGACGACTGGTCCGTGGCGGCGGCATCGGCACGCCCCGACTCCAGCGCCTGATAGATCAGGTCGACGGATTCATACTGGTCGACGGTCGCCTCCGGCAATGCGGCGTGCACCATAGCTTCGGCGTATACGTTCTGGAGAACCGAGATGGTGACCGAGGAGCCGGCAGCCTTCAGAGCGGCATAATCAGCGTATTTTCCATCCGCCTTGAGCATCAGGCCGACGCCCTCACGATAATAGGGAATGGTGAAGGCGACCTGCTGGGCGCGTTCGCCCGTAACGGTCATGAACTGGCAGGTGATGTCGACCTTATCGGTGGTGATGTTCGGAATGCGGGCGTCCGACGACTGGTTGACAAATTCGATCTTATCCGGATCGCCGAACAGGGCCTTGGCGACAATGTGGCCCATGTCGACATCGAAGCCCTGAAGCTTGTCGTCCGCGCTCTTGAAGTGCCAGGGCGCATTGGTGCTGCCCGTGCCGAGCACGAGATGGCCGCGGGCCAGCACCTCGTCGAGCTTGCTGCCCTCGGCAAGCACAGGCGTCGACACCAGGGCGGCGACGGCCAGCGACATCAGGCCGGCGCGAAAGGAAATGATCATGGCGTTCCCCTTGTAGATGTTTCGATGATCCAATATACTGGACATGTGTCTATTTTATTGGATTTCAATATCAAGTGCCATCGGCGGTGAATTGTCAATGGGGCATGCCGAAAAAACGCGCAGCAGAGTGCTTGGCGGTTTTTTCGGCAGCGCAACATTTTGCGGTTGGTTTTCGGTTGCGCTTGCGGCGGCCCGATAGCTTCGGGCCGCGACATAGGAAGGGGAAGCCTTTCAGCCACGCAATAGGCGTTCATCGCCGCCAGGCCGGCGTGCAGCGCGAATATTCACAGGCCCTTGATGGGGTTTACCACACGGTCTCTTTTTGAAGGGGCGTTACCCGCCGGATAAGCGACTTTCTCAGCCGCCTTTCAACTGTGCCATCGCAAGCAGCGTATCGGCGCTGATCGTCGCCGAGCCGGTCAGGATGGAAAGCGCCGTCGACGTGGTGCCGGTGCCGTTCGCCATATCGTACATGGCGGTAAAGCGCTTGATCAGATCGTCGACCTTGTCCGGATCGGCGAGGTCCTTGATGTCGATGAAATTCTCGATCATCTCGGCCTGCTTGTCGACGTCCATATTCGAGACATAGCGGGACAGGTTAAAGCTCGTGGTGAAAAATTCGAACAGCGCGCTGTCGCCCAGAATGTCATAGGCACTCGAGATCTCCGGTGCCTTGCGTTCGAAATAGAGTGCAAGGCGCACGCCGGTGTTGCTGTCGCCCTGATCATCCTCGAGCGTCAGCCTGACATAGGCGTCGACCGTTTCCAAGACGTCGCCGCGCTGCTGCACCGTCCCGGTAGGATCAGCCGAGATATTGCCGTCCTGGTCAAAATTGAACGAGCCGACCAGTTCGGCGAAGCGGTTGTCTTCGAGCTTGTTGACGTAGCTGTCTTCGTCGTCGAGATCGGACGAAAACATCTTCTCCAGGTCGTCCGACGTGACGTCCTCCGGATCCAAGCCCTTCGCCTGAAGCGCAAAGGCAACCAGCCGGTCGTCAGCGAGAAACTCGCTGGCAGAGGTGATCGTCGCCATCTGGTCACGGAAATAGGTGATCTCCTCATCCGCGGCGTCGGTCGCCTCGGTCAGCTCGTCACCTTCGAAATATCGGATCTTGTTCTGCTTGTAATAGGCGGCATAGTCATCGACGACCGATTCCGACATCGCCTCCAGCGGGACGGTCACATCGCCTTCGCTGTCGAAGTTGAAGGCATTGCGAAACGCCTCGAACCGATCGTCCTTCAAGCTGTTGACATAGCTCTTCGGATCGCTGGGATCACTTTCGAGGATCTTCCGGACTTCGCTTTTCGAGACCTCGCCGGAGTCTATGCCAAATGCCCGCAGCGCCATCTCCCATAATTCAGGGAGATCGTCGTTGTCGTCATCGTCATCATCGCCGTTCGACACCAGGAAATCGTCGATCGAGGTGACGCTGGCAATGCGTGTCGTATAGTTGTCAACCGCATCTTCCGTGTCGGTATTGGCGATCAGCACCTGGTAGTTTTCATCGAAGGCCGCCGTGGTCGCGGCCGTCTGTTCCGACGTCTGGGCCGTGTCGCCGTCGGCAAGCGCGCCGTCCTCATCGAAATTGAAGGCGTCGTGCAGGTCGGACAAGCCGATCGCGTCGGCGGTGTCGGCGCTTTTCAGGGCCGCGGAGATGAAATTGTCAGTTTCGGTGTCGGAAAGACCGTAGGCTGTTCTGAGATAGGACACCAGCTTGTCGTCGCTCATTAATTGATCGACAGAGGGGATGTTTCCGATCTGAGCAGCGAAATAAGTATCATAAGCCTCCCCGGTCTCCGTAGAAGCGATCGTCGATGATGCCACGGCATAAGCGCTTGTCACCAGCGATAGCTGGTCTTCCGACATCACCTCGCCGTCGACCGAGCCGTCCTGGCTGAAATTGAAGGCCTTTGCCAGGCTGACATAGACATCATCGTCGAGCTGATTGACGAAGCTGTCGGCATCGTCGAGATCGCTCGTCAGAACATCCTTGAGAAAGCTGGTCGATGTGTATTCGGTGCTGAGACCGAAAGCCGTCAGCACATAGTTCTTCAGCCGCGAGCTCGACAGCAACTCGTCGACGGATGTGATCGACGAGATATTCTCCTCGAAATAATCGGTCTCGTCCTCGATGTTCTCGGCCTCGTTGTCGAATGAGTCTTCGTAAGCATCAAGCAGATTGTCCCGCTGCGCATCCGATTGCGCCGTCTTCGTCTCGCCGGAGAATTTGAAGGCGGCGGCGAACTCGGCATAGCGGCCGTCGCTCAAGCTGTCAGCGAAGCTCGATGAATCGCTGAGGTCGCTCTCCAGCACCTTCTTCATGAAGGCCTTGGCGTAGGTCATGTCTTCGAGGCCGTAGGCCTTCATCGCATAGGAATAGAGCTTGTAATCGCTCATGAATTCATCGACGGTCGTGACCTTGCCGATGTTTTCCTTGTAATAGGCGCTGTCGCGAGCAACCGTGGCCTGAGACGCAACGCTGGAGAGACTGGCGTTCAGATTTCGCGCGACCGCGAGATAGCTTACATAGGTGGAAACCAACGTCCGTCCTCTTCATAGGCGCGTCAACGCGCGTGAAAGCCTGCCGGCAGCCACGGTGGAACTTTTCGTCTTTACGGGAATATCGTCGCCGGTCATGGCGAAGCACAGCCACCTGCATGTGGCCGAATCGACTTAATGGAACTCTATAGTTCTATAAATCATCCAATCGGGAATTGGAAGCTTGAAATCGAGGGATCTCCACCACCAGTTCAAGCGGCCCCGACACCGGCGGCGAAGATCGCGATGCAGCGGTGAAGATGGGCCAGCATCAGGGTCCGGTCCGGCCAGGCTTGCACGCGGCCTTCCGGAGGGCCCATGCCGCCAAAGATCATATCCATCAGCATGCGGGCGCCGCTCTCCGGATCATCCAGCGACAGCCTACCTTCCGACCGGCGATCGCTCAGCCAGTCGGCGAGATGCTGCCGGCTGGCGAGTATGCCTTCGCGCTGGAGAATGTCGATAAGCTCGGGGAACTGAGCCGCTTCGCGAAAGACAAGCTGTAGGAAGCCGGCGCGTTCCGCATCCGTATCCTCGTCCATGCCGATCATGAAGATACGCTCGAGACTCTCGGCGATCGAGATATCTTCGGCAGGCCTCGGCAGGTCGAGCATCAGGCGCCGATGCGCGCCGACCACGGCGGCAAACAGCTCTTCCTTGCTCTGAAACAGCTTGTAGAGCGTCTGCTTGGAGACACCCGCCTCCGAGGCGACGATCGCGGTCGTGCTTCCGGCATAACCGTATTTTACGAAAACGCGGCGGGCGACCTCGACGATATGCGTCCGCTTGTCTTCATCGCTGGAGACTTTAGGCCTGCCTCTTTTGCGCGGCTCATCTGCGGGGTCGTCGACGATATCCATGACGATCAGACCGCTTTGCCGACGCGCATGCCAACGATCGCGAGAAGCAGCCTGTTATTTCTGAGGGATGATTTTTTCGGTTGTGGCATTAGTAAATTCGATTTAGAGAACCCATAAGTTCTGTAATGCGTTGCATCCCCACCCTCAAGCGATGGAGCGCCTATGACGACCATTTCGGCCGCCACGTCAGTCTCTTCCCATTCCTATAGCAAGAGCTCGACATCCACATCCCAGGACATCCTATCCTGTAGTACGGTTTCGGCGAAAAAATCAACCACAAGCAGGCAGCTCGACGAAGACTCGTCCAGCAGCGCCGACAAACTGATGGCCCAGCTGGTGACGCTGGCAATGAACCGTTTCGACCAGTCCGGCTCCACCGGCGAAGCCGACGGCGGCGCAGGCATGGACGTTGCCGATCTGGATACCGACGGCTATGTGAGCAAGGCCGAGTTCGTCGCGGCCCGGCCGTCCGATGTCAGCGAGGATCAGGCAGGAACGCTGTTCGACAGCTTCGACAGCGAAGGCGCAGGCTCGCTGTCGGTCGATGCACTCGCCGAGGCGATGTCCGCCCAGCGGTCGGAACGTCCCGATGGCGCGCCCCCGCCGCCGCCAGGCGACGATGATCAGCTGGCGTCCATGCTCGCCGATCTCGATACCGATGGCGACGGACTCGTCAGCAAGGCCGAATTCGTCGCAGGCCGTCCGTCCGATGTCAGCGAAAATCAGACAGGAACGCTGTTCGACAGCTTCGACAGCGAGGGCGCCGGTTCGCTGTCGGTCGACGCGGCAACCCAAGCCATGTCCGCCCAGCAGTCGGAGCGTCCCCAGGGGCCGCCGCCGTCCGAGGACGAAGACCAGTTCGCCTCCCTGCTTTCCGATCTCGATACGAATGGAGATGGGGTGGTGAGCCTCGACGAATTCATGGCCGGCAAGCCTGACGATGTCACCGAAAGCCAGGCGAGCCAGCTCTTCGATCTGCTCGACACCTCAGGCACCGGTTCATTGTCCACACAGTCCGCGGCCGGACGCCGGCAGGACCTGGGAAAACCGCGCGCAAATCATCGAAATCATGCATAGCGCGCGTGAGATGAGCCAGCAATTCCAGCATCTCTGGGATAAAAGCGGCGGAAGCGGCCGGCTCAGCCAAGACGACACGGACAGGCTGATCGAACTGCTGCGAGAGATCGGCAACCTCAACGACATGCTGATGCGATTGGCTTGAGTGGCGCCGTTGTCAATGTAAGTATTGCGACGATCGCGTCGTCTCTTGGCAAATTACAAAACTGGTCGGCTTGGCTTCAGGTTCGTGGCTGCGGTGCTTCTCAGATCAAAACTCCCACGGGGAAATCAATTCAAGGTTCGTGGTCACGAAATCGCTCAGGTTTCGCGTCGCGAGCCGACCGCCATTAACCCTCGCAATAGCTGCGATCATGCCATCCGGCGCTGACATGCCGCGCCCCTGATGAGCTGCGGTCCCCATGATCTCGCCATAGGCAAGAGCGGCTTCTTCGGTCAGGCCAAAAATCCGGTCCGCGAAGCGGCGCCGCCAGTCGGAAAGTCCCTGTTCGAGGCGCTCGGCTCGTTGGTCCGGCCGGATCTTCTGGATACCGAAAGCGATCTCGGCAATCGTCACCGTGGGCAGTGCCAGTTCAGCATCATGACGAACCAGCCATGCGATTACCGCTTCATCAGGCGATTTTCTCAACGTCTCCGAGACGACGTTGGTATCGAGAAAAATCAAAGCTCGATGCCTTTATGCGCCTGCCGGTCTTCTTTCAGGACGGCCTCGAGGTCAATATCCGTCCCACTTTGCTGCGAGAGCCTGTTGTAGAAGGACGATGCCGGCTCACGGCCGGCCTCGCGTATTTCATAGGATTCCAGCGCCCGCTCGACGATATCGGCTATCGAGCGGTTTTCGCGGCGGGCGAGTCGATGAGCAAGGTCACGCGCCCTTGCACTTCGTACGGAAAGCTGGGGTTCGGCCATGTTAATTTCCTTTACGACAGATATAGCGCGCTCCAGATGCGCCATCAAGATGGCAATTGATGGCTTGATACCTAGAATAGCGCGTTTCGCGGATCACCCCAATTTTGGGCAGTCTGGGAAGACCTTTTGGAGCCTCCCACATTCTAAAGAATTAACCATATCTCAGCGTTCTTGAGAAATAATGGCATGTGTAAATCAGGCATATCGAAGAAGAGAAGCCCAAAGTTATTTGGAGAGAGTCTTGGCATTTACCATTGCGCGCAGCCTGGTGGCGTTTGGCATCGCCGTTTCAGCCGGTCTTTTCATGTCGATTGGATTGCAGCAATCGGCGCTTGAAAGGCTGAAAGTCAACGGCCCGGTTTACGAGCAGGTGGTCTACGGCAAGGATCTCATCGCCGATATATTGCCGCCGCCGCTCTTCGTGGTCGAGTCCTATATGCTCTCCTTCGAGGCGAGCAAATTCCCCGAACTCACCGAAACCAATCTGGCGAAGATCGCCAATCTGAAAGCCGCTTACGACGACCGTCGCGCCTATTGGAAAACCACCAGGCTGCCGCAGGCTTTGAAGGACGAGCTTGAAAACGATGTGCTGACGAAGGGCGATGCATTCTGGGACGTGATGAACCGCGAGATCATCCCGGCCCTGAGAGCAAAGGATGAAGACAGGGCCCACGGCGCGATCGAGCAATTGCGCGTCGCCTTCCATGCGCACCAGGATGCTGTAGAGAAGCTCGTCGCCAATTCCGACGCTTTCCTGAAGGGCGAGGAAAAGAACGCAGCTTCGGAAATCGTGACCTGGACGATCTGTGCGTGCGCTGCCGGCTTCGGCTCCTTCACTCTGCTGCTGGCGGGGCTCTATCTCCTGCGCCGCCGGGCAATCGTGCCGCTCGACGGCATGAAGGCCTATATGCGCAACCTTGCCGAGGGCGATTTTTCAACCGAAGTTCCATATGCGAACCGTTCAGACGAGATCGGCGCCATGTCCAAGGCAGTCGCGGTCTTCCGTCGCAATGCGCTGGAACGCCAGGATGCGCAAAAGCGCGAAGCGGCCCTTCGCGATGCCGAATTCGAACGCGAGCGCAGCCAAATGGCCGAGAAGGCGGCCGAGGAGCGGACACGCGAAACAGTTATCAACGAGTTGACATATGGCCTGGACCAGCTGTCGCACGGCAATCTTGATTGCCGTATCACGACATCCTTTGCCGCCGCCTATGAGAGCTTGCGCGCCAAGTTCAACGACAGCATGAACGCGCTTTCCGCCTCAATTGCGGAGGTCGCCCAGACCTCCAGGCAGGTCGGCAGCTCCTCCGCCGGCATCACGGATGCCGCCGACAGCCTTGCATTACGCACCGAACAGCAGGCAGCGATGCTTGAAGAGGCTACGAGTGCGCTCGGCGAAATGAACGCCAAGGCCAAGGATGCTTCGAACCATGCCGGCAAGGCGACCGGCATGATGGCCGAGACGCGCAGCAGCGCCGAACATTCGGCGGCCATCGTTCGCGATGCGATCGCCGCCATGCAGAAGATCGAAGGTTCGTCCGCCCAGATCGGCGAGATCGTCAACGTCATCGACGAGATCGCCTTCCAGACCAATCTTCTGGCGCTCAACGCCGGCGTCGAAGCCGCCCGCGCCGGCGAGGCCGGCAAAGGCTTCGCCGTTGTGGCGCAGGAAGTGCGCGAGCTCGCTCTTCGATCAGCCAACGCCGCCAAGGAGATCAGATCTCTGATTTCCACGTCATCGTCTCAGGTTTCCACCGGCGTGGAGCTTGTCAACCGCACCGGCAGGGCGCTTACGGAAATCGAAGGTCAGGTCGAGCAGGTCGCCGGCCTGATCGCCCGCATCGTTTCGGTTTCCTCCGAGCAGGCGGTGGCGATCGGGGAAATCAACGCCTCCGTCAACGCGCTCGATGAGGTCACGCAGCACAACGCCGCCATGGCCGCGGAAACGGTCTCAGCCTGCCGCGCGCTCGGCAGCCAGACGCAGACGCTGGAAGGAATTGTCGGTCGCTTCCAAACCAATGCGGCAGCTGCCGGGTCAAGAGCGCGCAAGGCGGCTTGACACAGATCGAGGGGTGACATTCATCTCACACGCCCGCCGTCATTTCAGTTCGTCACAATCGCCACGACCCCAACGCAGTCGCCTGATTTGACCAGCCCCGGGAAATGCCGCGCACAGAGAATGCCGTCCATGGCGGCACGGATCTCGCGCGGCGCCTCACCCGTCCTCCCGGTCGGATAGATGCGGGCGATGACAGCATCCTTGGCGACCGCTTCGCCGAGGTCGATGGCGGGTTCGATCAACCCGCCCTGTTCCGCGAAGGAGAAACAGCGGCCGTCCGGCATATCAAGCCAGGTCGTTGGCCCGGTATCGACGGCACCGGCGACGATACCGGCATGCCGCAGCACGTTGATCGTGCCGCGTTTTGCGATCGCCGCTGTTCTGGCCGTGGCAGTACCTCCACCGCCGAGTTCGGTCGTGATGAAGATCTTGCCCATCTCCTCGGCCGCCGTGTCGTACATGCCGACCGCATCGATCTCCAGCATCTTCATCGAATAGGGTGCGGCAAAGGCTGTCACGAAATCGAAAGCCTGCGCCTCCTGTTGTTTGTTCGGCAGGATGTGCGCTGCGCAGAACGGGAGAAAATCGAGCGTCTTGCCGCCGGAGTGGAAGTCGAGCACGAGATCCGCCATCGGCAGAAGCACACGCTGGAAATAATCGGCGATCTTTTCGGTCACCGTACCGTCCGGACGACCCGGGAAGCTGCGGTTCATGTTGCCTCTGTCGATCGGCGAGGTCCGGGTTCCCGCAAGGAATGCCGGGTAATTCATTGCCGGCACGATGATGACAGCGCCGCTCACCTCCTCTGCCTGCAGCGAACGGGCGAGATCGAAGAGCGCGATCGGCCCCTCGTACTCGTCGCCGTGATTGCCGCCGGTCAGGAGCGCCGTCGGTCCCTTGCCGTTCCTGATGACCGTTATCGGAACCATCACCGAGCCCCAAGCGGAATCGTCGCGACTGTAGGGCAGCCTCAGGAAACCGTGCTGGACGCCCTCGGCGGCGAAATCCACCGTCGCGCTGATCGGCGACGGCCGCAAGCCAGTCTCTGTCATGACAGCCTCAATCCTTGACCATCAGCTTGCGCGGAACGCTGGCGAGGCATTCGACACCGCTCTCGGTGATGAGGATGCTCTCCGTCGTCTCGAAACCCATGTCCTCGAGCCAGAGGCCGGTCATGAAATGGAAGGTCATGCCGGGCTTCAACTCCGTCCGGTCGCCTGGCCGCAGGCTCATGGTGCGCTCGCCCCAGTCCGGCGGATAGGAAAGCCCGATCGGGTAACCCGTGCGGTTGTCCTTGACGATCCCGTATTTCTTCAGCACCGTGAAGAAGGCATTGGCGATATCCTCGCAGCGATTGCCGGGTCTGGCGACCGCAAGACCGGCTTCCATGCCTTCCAGGGTCGCTTTTTCGGCGTCGAGAAAGGCCTGCGTCGGCTTGCCGAGGAAGACGGTGCGCGACAGCGGCAAATGATAGCGGTTGTAGCAGCCGGCAATCTCGAAGAAGGTGCCCTCCCCCTTCTTCAACGGCCGATCATCCCAGGTCAGATGCGGTGCGGATGCTTCGACGCCGGACGGGAGCAGCGGCACGATGGCCGGATAGTCGCCGCCGATGCCGTCGACGCCGCGCGTGCCGGCATCATAGATTTCCGCCACCAGATCGCACTTGCGCATGCCGACTTCGATCTTGTCGAAGATGCGGGCGTGCATGGCTTCCACGATCCGGGCCGCATTGCGCATGTACTTTATTTCGGTCTCGCTCTTGACCGCGCGCTGCCAGTTGACCAGCGCGGTCGCGTCGACGAAGCGCGCATTCGGCAGATGCCTCTGCAGCGCGGCGAAGGCGGCGGCCGAAAACCAGTAATTGTCCATCTCGACGCCGATCGTCAGCTTGGCAAAGCCGCGCTCCGTCAGGATGCCGGAGAGGTAATCCATTGGATGACGCTCGGTGGATTGCACGTAGTGATCGGGATAGCCGACGATATTGTCGTGCGTGAGATAGGCGGTGAGCTTGGCACCATTGGCGTCCTGGCCGCGGCCGAACCAGATCGGCTCACCCTGCGGCGGCACGATCACCGCCTGGTGCACGTAGAAGGACCAACCGTCATAGCCGGTCAACCAGGCCATGTTCGAGGGATCGCTGACAACAAGCAGGTCCACACCCTTCGCTTCCATGGCACGCCGTGTTTTTTCCAGCCGCGCGGCATATTCGCCGAGCGAGAACTTCAGATTGGGCTGGGTCATGTTTCTTCCCTTCTTTTCCGGCGCCGCGCCGGTCAGCTTTCGAATGTGGTCCCCGCCTTCATCGCGCCGGCGCGGGCGAAGGCAAGGGTGGCGATAGCAGTGTCCTGGATGCCGGTGCCGGTGAGGTCGGCAATGGTGATCTGGTCGCTGCTCGCTCTGCCCGCCGTCCGACCGGAAACGATCCGGCCGAGCTCGGCAAGATCGGCATCGGCCGCGACCAGACCGGCTTCGATTGCGTGGTGCAATTCGCCGAGGCGGCGCGTCTGTTTCAGATTGTCGGCGACATAAAGACCGGCCCGGACGATGGCCGCCGGATCGATTTCGTTCTTGTGCTCCGCATCCGACCCCATGGCTGTCAGATGCTGCCCGGGTTCGAGCCACTCGGCTTCGACGATCGGTTTTTCCGCAGGCGTGGTGGTCACGATAATATCGGCGCCGGAGATTGCATCTCTCGGATCCGAGGCGGCACTGACGGGAAATCCAAGTTTCCCGCTCAATTCGGCCGCTGCCTTCTGCGCCCTGGCGGCATCACGGGCCCAGATCCTGGCCTCGGCGATAGGCCGCACCAGCGTCAGTGCTTCGAGTTGCAGCCGAGCCTGCATTCCGGCACCGAAAATTGCGGCCACGCTGGAGTCTTGCCGTGACAGGTATTTCGCAGCGACGGCTCCGGCTGCCGCGGTGCGCACATCCGTGAGATAGCCATTGTCCAGAAGCAGCGCCTGCACCAGGCCGGTCCGGCTGGACAGCAGCACCATCATGCCATTGGTGCTCGGCAGTCCGATCTTTGGATTGTCGAAGAAACCGGGGCTGATCTTGATGGCGAAACCTTCAATGCCCGGAACATAGGCGGTCTTCACATCGACCTCACCCCGACATTCCGGAATGTCGAGCCGCAGAATTGGCGGCATGGCGACTGCCTTCGTGGCAAGCGCCGCGAAAGCCTGCTCGATGCAGGCGACCGCATCGCGATCGAGCACCACGATCTTGCGCAATTCCGCTTCCGTCAGAATGATCATGCGGTTCATGGGCCACCCTCCGTGAATGCCGTACCCTCGCCGTTGATCACCCGGCGGTGCTGTTCCATGTCGACATTTCGCCCGGAAAGGATCGCAACGACCGGGCCGCCGGAGCTGATCTTGCCCGCCAGCAGCGCTGCTATTCCGACCGCTCCCGCCCCCTCGATGATCTCGCGCTCGCAGGCATAGGCATGACGCATGCCTGCGGCGATCTCCGCCTCCGTCAGCAGGACGACCTCGTCGAGAAGCGCCTGGCACATGGTGAAAGTCACGCGATTGTCGAGGCCGATGCCGCCGCCGAGCGAATCCGCAAGGCTTCTCACTTCCTCGACCTGCACCGGCCGTCCGGCATCGAGGCTCGCTTTCATCGCGGCGCCGTGTTCCATCGTCAGGCCGATCACTCTCGTTTTCGGATTGACGCCCTTGATCGCGGCGGCAACGCCCGCGGCAAGGCCACCGCCCGAGAGCGGCACCAGAACCGTGGCTGTCTGCGGCAATGCATCGACGATCTCGAGCCCCAGCGTTCCCTGCCCGGCTACGACAGCCGGATGGTCAAAAGGCGGAACCATCACCAGCCCTTGCTCTCGCACCAACCGGTCCACCTCCTCCTGCGCCTCGTCCTGTGATCGACCGACGATGCGCACATCGGCACCCAGACGGCGGATTTCTGAAACCTTGTTCGCCGGCACCAGCCGCGACATGCAGATCGTCGCGACCATGCCTTGTGCCTTCGCCGCATGGGCAAGCGCCCGGCCGTGATTTCCCGTCGAGGCGGCGACGACGCCACGCACGCGTTCCGCCGGCGACAATGACGCTACCGCATTGGTCGCCCCGCGAAGCTTGAAGCTGCCCGTCGTCTGATGATGTTCGAGCTTCAGCCAGACCGGAACGCCCGCGATCTCGCCGAGCGATGCCGACGACACGATCGGCGTTTCCACAACACGGCCGGCGATCCGGTGCGCCGCCGCACGGATATCCTCCATCGAAACTGGCAGGAGACCCTTCATGCGCTCAGCCTTCCCCATAGGGTCTGGTCATCAACCGACCGAGTTCGGGCCGCGCCTGATCATCGCCACAGAGCCGCAGGCAGGCCCAGGCGGTGGCGAGATTGCTGGTCACCACCGGCTTGCCGGTCTCGGCTTCGATGCGGGCGGCGACCTGTGCGGCGCGCACTGCAGTGCAGGAAATGAACAGTGCATCGGATTGCGGCGCCAGCGCCTGGCGGGCGAAGGCTGCAATGTCATCCGGCGCAATCCGTGCCATCTCGCGGTCGTCGCTCAGACCGAGGCAGGTAAAGAGATCGATCGCAAAACCAAGACGGGTGAAATAATCCGCCATCGGCCGGCTGGTTTCGACTGTATAAGGCGTCAGCACGGAAATCCGCCTGGCGCCGAACGCCTTCAGGGCTTTCACAGCCGCCGCCGTTGGCATCACAACGGGAACGCCGGGTTTGGCCGCATGGATCGCTTTCTCGATCTTGCGGTCGCCGATGACAACAGAGGCGGAGGTGCAGGAATACATGACGGCATCCAGCGTCTCATCCGGCAGAATGAGCCCTGCGCCTTGGGTCAGCGACGGCTGCATCTTCAGGAGATTCTCCGGTGTCACCGGATTGGCGTAGTGGATGCGGCTGACATAGACGCCGATACGGTCGCTGGCGACCATCCGCCGGAAGTCGACTTCCGTCGTGTGGTCGGTCGCCAGGATGACGAGGCCGATGCGCTTTTCCAGCGGCCGGTCGTCCAGCCGTGGCAGTCGGCCGGCGGGAATGATCTCGATCGATGCCGTCATGTCAGTCATCCACCCTGGCATAGCGCTCCTCGAGCCAGCGCAATCCGACAACCGAAATCAAGCTGATGACGAGGAAGAAGACGCCGACGAGCGTCATGGGTTCAATATAGCGATAGTTGCTATTGGCGATGCTTTTGGCCTGGTTCATCAATTCCAGCACGGTGATCGCCGACAGCAGCGGCGTTTCCTTGAACATGGCGATGAAATAATTGGCGAGCGCCGGGATCATCGGCGGGATCGCCTGCGGCAAGATCACGTGGATCCAGGCTTGGCGCGTCGTCAGATTGGTGGCCTTGGCCGCCTCCCATTGTCCGCGCGAAACGTTCTCGATGCCGGCGCGATAGACCTCGGCCGTATAGGTCGCATAATGAATGCCCATGCCGATGACGCCGGCGGTGAGCGGCGACAGCCGGATGCCGATATCCGGCAGGACGTAGAAGATGAAGTAGAGCTGCACCAGCAGCGGCGTACCGCGGATGAATTCAGAGACGAAGCCGACCGTTCTGGAAATGACGGCGACCGGTGACCGCCGCGCGATGGCAAGCGCGAGGCCTGCGACCATGGCGACAGCAGCGCCGAGGATAGTCGCGAGAATGGTGATCTTGAACCCTTCGAGAAGGGTCGGCATGATCTGCCAGACGAAGTCCCAATCCCATTCCATATGATCAGGTCCTCATGCCATCAAGGCCGCGTGTCATCCGTCGCTCCAAGAGGCGCATCGCCGCCGAGATGGCGGAGGCCATGAGGAAATAGAGGATGAGGATCGCTGCGAAAGGCACCAGCGTATTGCCGGTCTGCGCCCGCACCACTTGCGCCTGAAAGGTCATGTCGGTCAGCGAGATCAGCGACACGACGGCAGTGCCCTTCAAAAGCTCGATCGCATTGTTGCAGAAGGTCGGCAGCATCAGCGGCAACGCCTGCGGCAGTATGACGTGGCGCATGCGCTGGTATCGCGACAGATTGAGCGCGATGCAGGCTTCCGATTGTTCGCGCCCGACGGCCTTGACGGCGCCGCGCACCACCTCCGCGCCATAGGCGCCGACATTCAGACCGAGCGCCAGCACGCCCGCCTGCAGCGGCGTCAACGTCAATCCCGCGAAGGGCAGGACGAAATAGACCCAGAAGAGCTGGACGAAGATCGAGGTGCCGCGAAAGAATTCGATATAGGCAGTCGCCAGAGCCCGGAGGGCAAAGAAGCGCGACAGGCGGCCGAGGCCGGCCAGGAAGGCCATGACGAGCGCCAGCGCCGAGCCCATGCTCGTCAGCTCGAGCGTCACCAGGGCGCCTTGAAGGATCAGTGTCAGATAGCCGGACCACACCGACATCGGCAGCTCACTTCTCTGGAGATGGTGCGAAGGGCAATCGGCCATGGCGGGAGCATGGCCGGCTGCTTACATCAGATCACTTGGCTGCGGCGCAGAGCTTTTCGCGGCTCGTCGACATCGCCGCCTTGGCCGAGAAGCCGTAGGGTTCGATGATCTTGGCGAATTCGCCCGATTCCTTCAGTTTCTTCAGCTCGACGTCGAAGGCATCGCGAAGCGCGACGTCCTGCTTGCGGAAGGCGGCGCCGTCGCAATAGACCGGCGCGTTGACGACGGGGGCGACGGTTTCGAGGTTCGGATCGTTCGCTTTGGTCAACAGATCGTGGATCGACAGGACCGGCAGCGAATAGACGTCGATGCGGCCGTCCTGCAGCATCTTAATGCCGCTCTGCCCGTCCGGAACCACGATCACGCGGTCACGCGGCACGCCGGCTTCCAGCGCCAGCTTCTCTTCCGTGCCGCCGCCCGGCGCGCCGATCTTGGCGTTCGGGTTATCGGCGATATCCTTGTAGCTCGTCAGCTTCAGCGGGTTGCCCTTCTTGAGAGCAAAGGCCTCAGCGTCGCATAGGATCGGTTCGGAATAGGCGACGGCATTGCAACGTTCCGGCTTCATGAAGAGGCCCGCCGTAATTGCGTCGTGTCGGCCGGCCTGCAGGCCGGGAATCATCGCGCCGTACTCGGAGATCGAGGCAACGACTTCCTTGACGCCGAGCTTTTCGAAGATCACCCGCGCCACATCGGGCGCGGCACCCGAGACCTTGCCGTCGGCGCCGACCGCCGTGAACGGCGGCTCGTTGGCGATGGCGATACGGGCAAAGCCCTGCTCCTTCAGCTGTTCGAGCTTGTCATCGCCGGCGCAAGCCTGGCCGGCTGCTGTCATCAGCAGCGCCGACAGGCCGATGGCGTTCAAAATATATCCTGCTTTCATCGTTCCCAACTCCTCTGGCTTTCCTTGCGCTTTGTTTTTGCGGGCAATGTCGGATCTCAGACGCGGTGCCCTGCCGCGATGATCTTGCGCAAGAAGATCTGCGTCCTCTCCTGCGTCGGATTGCGAAAAATGTCGCCGGGTTTGCCTTCCTCAACGATCCTGCCGCGATCGAAGAACAGCACGCGGTCGGCAAAGTCGTGGGCAAAGCCCATCTCGTGGGTGACGAGCAGCATCGTCATGTCGGTCTCGGAGGCGAGACGGCGCATGACGTTCAGCACCTCCTCGACCAGCTCCGGGTCGAGCGCCGAGGTCACCTCGTCGAACAGCATGATCTTCGGTGACAGCGCCAGCGCCCGGGCGATGGCGACGCGCTGCTTCTGCCCGCCGGAAAGCTGCGCCGGCACGCTTCTAGCCTTATCGGCGAGACCGACCATGTCGAGAAGCTCCATTGCCCGCTTTTCGGCTTGGGGCCGCTTGATGCCCTTGGTCAGCATCGGCGCCAGCGTCACATTGTCGAGCACGCATTTGTGCGGGAATAGATTGAAGTGCTGAAAGACCATGCCGATCTTCTCGCGCATGCGATGCAGATGCCGTTCATCGGCCGCCACCAGCCCGTTGCCATTCGGCATGTGATAGAGCTGCTCGCCATCGACCTCGATATGGCCGCCGCTGATCGTTTCGAGCGTCATCAGGATGCGCAGGATCGTCGTCTTGCCGGAGCCGGACGGCCCGATCAGCGCCAGTTTCTCGCCCGGCATGACATTCATCGACAGGCCGTCGAGCACGGTCAGCGGGCCGTATCTCTTGACGATGTTGTCGATGCGGATGATGGGCGCAGGCATTCATGTCTCTCCCTGTTGAGACAAGCAATGGCCTAACGATGACGGCGCTCGAAAATCATGTCAATTCGTAAAATAATATCATGACAATTATTCTGCGTCTGCCGGCAAATGAGGCGCCGGCCTCAAATTGCGAGCAGCAGCTCTTCGGGATTTCCCTGCGCCAGTGAGGCAACGATCCCCAGTCCCGTCCGCAGCTCGCCTTCCGTCGTCGAGCCGAGCGAGATGCGCACCGCCGGCGTCCAGCCGTGATCGGCGGTGCGGAAGGATTTGCCCGGCGCGATCGCCACGCCCCGCAGCCTTGCCTGCGACACGAAACCATCTTCCGTATGGTTGCCGGAAAGCGGCAGCCATACATGCAGGCTTTGCGGATGCGTTCGATAGAACAGGCCGGCCAGCATATCCGCGGCGATCGCATGGCGCCCGACAAGGGCGCGGCGCTGCCAGTTGACGAGTTCCATCGCCGTTCCGTCGCTGACCCAGCGGGTGGCGATTTCGGCCATCGCCGGTGTCGCCATCCAACTGGAGACCAGATGCCGGTTGGCAACGGCGGCGACATAGCGGTCAGGGGCAACGAGATAACCGATCCTGAGGCCGGGAACGGTGATCTTCGTGAAGCTCGTGACGTAGAGCGTGCGTTCCGGCGCGAAGGCGGCCATCGGTGGCGCGCGGTCCTCGACCATCGGGCCGAGAATGTCATTTTCGATGATTGCTATGTCGTGTTTGGCGGCAACGGCTGCCAGAGCTTGCCGGCGCTTGGCGCTCATCAGCGCCGCCATCGGATTGATCACCGACGGCTGCAGGAAGATCGCCCGGACCGGCCCCGTCCGGCAGGCTTCATCAAGCGCTTCGGGTATCATCCCCTCCTCGTCGATCGCCAGCCCCTCGAGATGCAGGCCGAGATAGCTGGAGAGCGGCACCAGCGTATGATGGCTGATCGCCTCGGTGGCAACGGTCGAACCGGGCGGGGCGACGCTCATCAGCGCCACCGTCATGCCCGAAGTCGCGCCATTCGTCACGCTGATGTTCAGCGGCGATACGTCGAGCCCGCAGCGCTCCAGCCATTCGGCAGCAACGGCACGATGGCGGGGAAAAACCATATTCGGCCGGAACGACAGGGCCGAGCTGGAAGGCAGATTCTCGGAGAGCCAGCCGAAGGCCTGGCGTAGCCTTTCCAGATGGATCTGCTCGCAGACCGGTTTCAGGATCGAAAGATCGATCACCTCCCCCAGCCGTTCCGGCAGGTAAGGCGGCTCCGGCTCGGGCGGCCGCGTCTGCACGAAGCTGCCGCGTCCGATCTCGCCCGATATCAGTCCGCGGCGGCTCAGCTCGTCATAAGCGCGGCTCACCGTCTGCACGGAAAGATGCAGATCATCCGCCAGCTTGCGATGCGGCGGCAATTGCGTGCCGTCGGAGAGCTTGCCGTCGGTGATCGCATTGGCGATCTGCTCGGCGAGCGAGAGATAGGCAGGGCGGCGGAGTTGCGAGGGATCGGGACGCCAATTTGTCATGATTTTAACACTGCTGAAAATCAGTTCAATTGACAATGCCAAAATGCGCTTCCATTGTCTTTTCACCGCGTTTGAAATGATTTCTTTCTAAAGAAAGCGCCATGAAGCTCGACGCCATCGACTTGCGCATCCTCGACGCCGTCCAGCACGACGGCCGCATTACCAAGCTGGCGCTGGCCGAAAAGGCAGGGCTGTCGCCGACGCCGTGCTGGATGCGGCTGCGCAAGCTCGAAAAGGCGGGGATCATTACCGGCTACCACGCCCGGATCGCCCCGCGGCGCATTGCGCCGGTGGCCAGCGTGATGATGGAAGTGACGCTCGCCAATCATCGCCAGGCCGATTTCGAGCGCTTCGAGCGCGCCGTTGCCGCAACTCCCGAGATCGTCGCCTGCTGGTCGGTCGGCGGCGGCGTCGACTATATCCTGAAAATCATGGCGGCCGATATCGACGCCTATCAGCGGCTGGTCGACGGCCTTCTCGACCGCCAACTCGGCATCGACCGCTACTTCACCTACATCGTCACCAAGACGGTGAAGGAGGATACAGTCCTTCCGGTCTCTTCCTTCGCCGTCTCCGGGGAAGAACAGAGCGCCTCCTAGACAATCTCTCTAGCAGGCGGCCGTCCTTTAGACCGTCTGTCTCTTTCCGCCTTCGGTAAAGGACAATCTCTCGTCGGCTCTTGTGGAAGACTTGCGTCAACCGCAACGAGGAGATTGGACATGACCGCCGTGTTTGCCCGCCCCGACTTTCATGATGCGCTGTCACGGCTTGCCGACCGTCATCTCCTGCGCGATCTCGCCTATGTCGGCGGCCGGTGGATCGCAGGGGCCACAGGCAAAAGCTTCGCTGTTGCCGATCCGGCCTCTTCGGCAACGCTGGCATGGGTTGCGAGCCTCGATGCTGAGGAGACGGCGATGGCGATCGATGCGGCGTCGCAGGCCTTTGCCGCTTGGCGCGCGATGCTGCCGCAGCACCGCGCGGCGATCCTGCAGAAATGGCACGCGTTGATGCTCGCCGCCAGGGAAGATCTGGCGCTGATCATGACGCTCGAACAGGGCAAGCCGCTTGCCGAAGCGCGCGGTGAGATCGACTACGCCGCCTCCTTCATCGAGTGGTATGCCGAAGAAGGCAAGCGGCTGAACGCCGAAAGCGTCACCAGCCATCTAGCCGGAGCGGAAATGATTGTCCGGCGCGAGGCGCTTGGGGTCGTCGGCATCGTCACGCCTTGGAATTTCCCTTCCGCCATGCTCACCCGTAAGGCGGCCGCAGCACTTGCCGCCGGCTGCACGGTCGTCGCCCACCCCTCCTCGGAAACGCCGCTTTCTGCCCTGGCGCTTGCCGAACTCGGCGAACGGGCCGGTATTCCCGCCGGCGTCTTTAACGTGGTCACCGGCCATGCTGCAACGATCGTCGGACGGATGTGCAGCGATAACCGCCTGCGCGCCATGAGCTTCACGGGTTCGACCGAAGTTGGACGCCTGATCGCCGGCCAGTGCGCGCCGACCATGAAGCGGCTGGTAATGGAACTCGGCGGGCACGCGCCGCTGATTGTCTTCGACGATGCCGATGTCGCGAAAGCCGTCGAGATCGCCGTCGGTGCCAAGTTTGCCACGTCAGGCCAGGATTGCCTTGCCGCCAATCGCATTTTTGTCCAGCGGCGCATCGCCGATGTCTTCGCCACGGCTTTTACCGCGCGCATCGGCGCGCTGAAGGTCGGCGCAGGCATCGAAGCTGAAAGCGAAATCGGGCCGCTGATGCATGAACGCGCTGTCGTCAAGGTCGAGGACCAGGTTGCCGACGCCTTGGCGCGTGGCGCGCGGCTCGTTGCAGGCGGCAGCCGCCATAGAGCCGGCCCACTCTTTTATCAGCCGACGCTTTTGACGGATGTGCCGGCGGATGCGCTGATCATGCGGGAGGAGACTTTCGGGCCTGTGGCAGCACTTGCCATTTTCGATACGGAGGAAGAGGTCGTCGCCCGTGCCAACGACACCGAATATGGCCTGGTCGCCTATGTCGTCACCGAGAATGGCGCCCGCCAGATGCGCCTCGGCCGCGCGCTGGAATACGGCATGGTGGCGATCAATCGCGTGAAGATCACCGGCGGCCCCGTCCCCTTCGGCGGGTGGAAGCAGTCCGGCCTCGGCCGGGAAGGCTCCCGCCACGGGCTCGAGGCTTTCACCGAGCTCAAGTATCTCTGCATCGACACCGCCGCCTGAGCGCCCATTTCAAGAGAGGATAGGATATGCTCGAGAAAAGCAACGAACTCACCGCCTGGGACCGCGACCACTTCTTTCATCCCTCGACCCATATGGGCATGCATGCGCGTGGCGAGACGCCGACGCGGGTCGTCACCGGGGGCGAAGGTGTCTACATCACCGACACCAGCGGCCGCAAAAGCCTCGATGCCTTTGCCGGGCTTTATTGCGTCAATGTCGGCTACGGCCGCCAGGAGATCGCCGACGCCATCGCCGAACAGGCGAAGACCCTCGCCTACTACCACGCCTATGTCGGCCATGGTACGGAAGCGTCGATTACGCTTGCGAAAATGATTATCGACCGCGCGCCCGCGGGCATGAGCCGCGTCTATTTCGGCCTTTCCGGCTCGGATGCCAACGAGACCAACATCAAGCTGATCTGGTATTACAACAACATTCTCGGCCGGCCGGAAAAGAAGAAGATCATCTCGCGCTGGCGCGGCTATCACGGCTCCGGCGTCATGACCGGTAGCCTCACCGGTCTTGCGCTTTTCCACAATGCCTTCGACCTGCCGCGTACGCCCATCCTTCACACCGAGGCGCCCTATTATTTCCGCCGCCCCGACCGTTCGATGGACGAGGACCAGTTCTCGCAATATTGCGCCGACAGACTGGAGGAGATGATCCTCGCCGAAGGCCCCGATACCGTCGCCGCGTTCATCGGCGAACCGATCCTCGGCACCGGCGGCATCGTGCCGCCGCCGCGGGGCTACTGGCAGAAGATCCAGGCCGTGCTCGACAAATACGACATCCTGCTTGTTGCCGACGAAGTCGTCACCGGCTTCGGCCGTCTCGGCACCATGTTCGGCTCGGATCACTATGGCATGAAGCCGGACCTGATCACCATCGCCAAGGGCCTTACCTCGGCCTATGCTCCGCTTTCCGGCTCGATCGTTTCGACCAAGATTTGGCAGGTGCTGGTGCAGGGCTCCGATCAGCTCGGCGCAATCGGCCATGGCTGGACCTATTCCGCCCATCCGATCTGCGCTGCCGCAGGCATCGCCAATCTGGAATTGATCGACGAACTCGGCATCGTCGATAATGCCGGCACGACCGGCAGCTATTTCCGGTCGCAATTGCAGGAGGCGGTTGGCAGCCATCGGAATGTCGGCGAGGTCCGCGGCGACGGTCTGATGGCGGCAATCGAATTCGTCGAGGATAGGGACGATCGCCGGTTCTTCGATCCCGCCCGCAAGATCGGTCCGCAGGTCGCATCCGCCCTTCTCGAACGCGGCGTCATCGGCCGCGCCATGCCGCAGGGCGACATTCTCGGCTTCGCTCCACCGCTCTGCCTCAGCCGGGAAGAAGCAGACGTCGTCGTCAAGGCGGCTGCGGACGCGATCGAGAGTGTTTTCAAAACCAACTGAGGAGAAGAGCCGCATGACGATCCCGGAAAAGATGGCGGCGGTGTTGCTCACCGGCCATGGTGGCTTGGAAAAGCTCGTCTACGACAGGGACGTTCCTGTCCCAACACCGGCGGAGGGTGAGGTGTTGATCCGAGTCACTGCCTGCGGCATGAACAATACCGACGTCTGGGTGCGCCAAGGCGCCTACGGCACAGAAGATGATCCCTCCGCCGTCTCCACCTGGCGCAGGCAGGGCAATACTCTGACATTTCCACGCATCCAGGGCACCGATACCGTCGGCCATATCGTCGGCGTCGGCGCGGGCGTTGATCCGAGACGCATCGGCGAACGCGTCATGGTCGACTTCTCGATCTATAATCGCGATGACGACAGTCTTGCCGACATCGATTACATGGGCCACGGGCGGGATGGCGGCTACGCCGAATATATGGCGCTTCCGGCCGAGAACGCCCATGTCGTCGCGACCGATCTGACCGATGTCGAGCTTGCTACCTTCTGCTGCGCCTATCTGACCGGCGAACGTATGCTGGAACGGGCAAGGCTTGTCGCCGGCGAGCGCGTTCTCGTCACCGGCGCTTCGGGCGGCGTCGGTTCAGCGATCATCCAGCTCGCCCGCGCCCGCGGCGCCATCCCGATCGCGGTCGCAGGCCCCGGTAAGGAGGCGGCGATGATCGACATCGGCGCCGAAGCGGTAGTGACCCGCAGCAAGGGCGATCTTGTCGAGGCCGTCCATTCCGCAAGTGGTGGCCAGCCGATCGACGTCGTCGCAGATCTGGTCGGCGGACCGCTGTTCAACGATCTCTTGAAGATCCTGCGTCCGGAAGGCCGCTACACGACGGCCGGCGCCATCGCCGGCCCGGTCGTGCAGCTCGATCTGCGGACGATATATCTGAAGCAGCTCGAGCTGCACGGATCGAGCCAGGGGAGTCGCGCCGATTTCCGCAGGCTCGTCGACTATATCGAAGGCCGCAAAATCCGACCCCTCGTCGGCGGCGTCTATCCGCTGTCGGACTTCCACCGGGCGCAGACCGAATTCATGGCGAAAAACTTTGTAGGCAAACTGGTCGTCGTTCCCGACGCGAGATGATCTCCGTCGCACCGCACGAACCTTATCGGGTCTGCGGCGTTCCACCGCCATGGAAAACGCTTTCGATCGCACCGGGTACACGCAGCTTCGGACGATGGAAGGCGTCCGTGCCTTCGTGATGGAGGCGCAGCGATCCGTCGCTCGGCGGAGTCGCTGATGCCAGTTTCCCAGGCCATGAGATATCCCACCGCCGCCGAACTCGGCAGAATTCGCCGCGCCGCCGCGATCGCTCGGCTCATGGACACCGCAGTCAGGTTGCCTTTGGGCGTACGGATCGGTGCAGACTCGGTTCTCGGCCTCATCCCGGCCGTCGGTGACGTTGCCGGGTCGCTTATCGGTCTTTTCATCATCGACGAAGCAAGGCGCCTCGGCCTTCCCGCGCATAAGCTCGCCCGCATGGCGGTCAATCTCGGCGTCGACGCCGCCTGCGGCACGGTTCCGCTGATCGGCGATCTCTTTGACGTCTATTTCAAGTCGCACCGCCGGAACGTCGGGATCATCCTCGAGCATTTCGGCATCAGCGAAGACGAGCTGAACCAGCGCATTTGACGAGTTCGACCGCCCTCCGAAGAGCCTGCCTAAAGCTCCGTCAGGGCGCCGGCCGTCTTGACTGCGTGATCAAGAACAAATTGCAGCTTGGCGGCATGGCCGAAACCCGGCTCATCCCTCTCCCCTTTTTGCACGGCGTTCGCAAATCTCTGGAAATTGGTGATGACCGGCTCGACCTCGATCTTGCGCCAGATCGCCTTGTCGGCATCGGCGCCTTCACAGGCCCTGAGGGTGGAGCCTTCAGGCGTATGCACCACCTCCAGCGCCCCCTTGTCTCCATACAAGCGCAGGCGCAATTCGTTCAGATGGCCTGTCGCCCAGCGCGTCGCATGAATGACACCGGCCGCCCCGTTTTCGAGTTCGGCCATCATCAGGAAGCTGTCATTTGCATCGAGTTCGTATTCTCCGATCCGGTTCCCAGGACTCTTGTCGAAAACCTTGAGATGCGACGCCGCCGCCTTGACGTCGCTTCCGGCGGCAAAAACCGCGAAGTCGAGAATGTGGATACCGACATCGCCCAGCACGCCATTGGAGCCGTGCTTTGTCGAGAGCCGCCAAAGCCATTGGGATTCTTTGGTCCAGTCGCCCCAGGCCTTGGAGACCAACCAGCTCTGCAGATACGAGGCTTCGAAGTGGCGGATCGCGCCGAGGCGGCCATCCAGTACCATCTTTCGCGCCGCCTGCAGCGGCGCCACGTTACGATAGGTAAGGTTTACCATCGCGACCTTGCCGGACGCCGCCGCGGCGTCGGCCATCTCCTTGGCCTCGCGGTAGTTGACGGCCAGGGGCTTCTCGCAGAGCACATGTTTGCCGGCGCCGAGTATCTTCATTGTCGTGGAATAATGCGCGCGATCCGGCGTCACATTGGTCACGGCGTCAAACTCCCCCCACGCAAGGGCGTCATCGAGCGATGTGAAGGTAAGCGGGATGCCATGCCTGAGCGCGAAGGCCCGAAGTCGGACCTCGTCGGTATCAACGGCAGCAACAATCTTGACGCCGGCGATTTCCGAGAAATTCATGGCATGGGTGTTTGCCCATCCTCCCGTTCCGAGAATGATCAAGCGCATTTGTGTCCTCATAGTCGTTTATCAAATTCAGCGGTAACCGGCTTCGCCGGCCTGGTGCAGTTTCGGGCCGCGTTCGACGATCGGCTCCAATGCCTTTTCCACGGGCACATTTGGAGCGTCGGCAATGCCAGTCAACGGGCCTTCAGGGTTGTAGGCCCACTTGACGCCGTTGATCAGCACCTTCTGCACCATGGCGTCGTGATAGGTCGGATAGGTCTCGTGGCCCGGGCGGAAATAGAAGATGTTGCCGGCGCCGCGGCGCCAGGTCAGGCCCGAGCGGAACACTTCCCCGCCCTGGAACCAGGAGATGAACACCGT
>NZ_JABDWM010000030.1:0-38587 GCF_019685295.1 Rhizobium sp. NLR22b | reverse complement strand
TCGAACCGGCGCCGCGCACGACGCTGCCCGCTCCGACCAGGCCGCCCAGCCGGATGCGGGTCTCCGGCGCCACCGGCGTCTTGGCCAGATCGGCCGGCATGTAGAAATAGGCCACCGACTGGCTGAAAGCGAACATCACCAAAAGCACCGCCGCAAGGATGAAACTCATCCCGCCAGCGATCACCGCAAGGCGCTTCTGCTTGCGCGTCATCGCGTTATCCCCTCCGTGGCAATGCCAAGTTCCCTGGCAAGCGCCAGCAATTGCCGGCCCTGCTCACCGGACGGCGGAAAGGCGGCCAGCCCACGCCTCAGGGCGTCGGCTGCGCGATCCTTATCGTTCAATACGGCGTAAGAGCGGACGAGCCGCATCCATCCCTCGAAATTGTTGGGATCCTCGCTGAGCTTGGCATCGAGGCTTTCGACCATGCCGCGGATCATCTGCTGACGATCGCCGGCCTTCATGTTTTCAGCCGCCGCTACGTCTTCCGATGTCGGTCCGCCGGGCGCCGCCGGCGGGGCGACCTCGCCGCCGTTCTTGGCGATATGTTCATTGACCAGCGGCAGCCAGGGCGCATCGGCCGGCGATTGCTGCGCCAGTGCCTCGAAGGCCTGGCGCGCCTCGTTGGCCCTTCCGGCCTGCTCCATGCTGAGCGCGATGTAGAAGCGGGCACGCGGATTGTCGGGCTCCAGCGTCAGCGACTGTTCCAGCACCTGACGCGCCTCGTCCGTCACGACGCCGTCGGAGACCGCCATCAGCGTTTCGGCAAGGCCGTCGAGCCGGATCGGGCTTGGGCCGAGAAGCCGGATCGCATTGCGGTAGGCCACCTCAGCATCGGCCATCCGCATCGTGCGGAAATAGATCGGCGCCAATACGTCCCAGCCCCTGCCGTCGTCGGGATTCTGAGCCAGATGCCGCTCCGCTTTGGCGATCAGCACCGCCACGTCGTCGCCGGGGTTTTCCAACCGCGCCTCCAGCGGCTGCGACGGCAGATCCGGCCTGCCCGTCGTCAAATAAAGACAGAGCCCGAGCACCGGCAGAATCAAGAGAACGAAGACTTCAGTGAGACGATGATGCCGTGCGGGTTTCTCCATCGTCTCCGGCTCGCCGGCAGAGGCGGCGATCAGCCGCCGGCCGATTTCGGCCCTGGCGTAATCAGCCTCCTCAGGCGTGATCAGCCCGCCGGCAAGGTCGCGATCAAGTTCGCGCAACTGGTCGCGGTAGACTGCCGCCTCGCCGGCACGGCTGTTCTGCGCCGCCTTCGCACCACGCAGAAGGGGGTAGAGCAGGATGACAGCGACGGCTGCCGTCAGAACGGCAACGAGAATCCAGAACAGCATATCGGCCCAAATACGTGAAGCTCACGCCTATTCCAACTGCCAAAGCCGGAATGACGAAGATTTGAGGCTATTCGCCGCAATTCACGCTGAAAACCACCTCAGCCGAGCGGCGACCAGCTGCCGTCCTCATTGCGGCAGGCTGCACCCCGAGCCACGGTTTCCTTGCCGTCGACGGTCAGCGTATGGGTATATTGCCGGCAATTCTGCGAGCCGACCTGATAGGGTGCGGCCGCCACGACCTTGCCTGTGACGTCCTTGCCGCTCCAGACCACCGGCTGGCCGACCGCCGCCCCTTCCAGCGCCCGATACTCCGCCTCGAGCGCCCGCTGCTTGTCGCTATCGCTCAAGCTCACGCCGCTGCGGCCGACGATGCCGCCTTGGAGCGCGGTGATGAAGGCGGCCGACGCCGAGGGTTTGCTCGAAAAAATGCCGCGCGAAGCGGCACCCTTCGTCGTCGTGCAGCCGGTGAGCGGGACGGCGAGAAGAAGGATGGAAACCATCATGCCTTGCGCGCGTAGAATCATTGCGTCGAACCACGATCAGAGGTCAAATTCAGCCGATCGAAGTGCAGCGTCCCCGTGTCAGCATTATGGCAAAGCATGCTATACATTTGCCAGTATCCTTGTGACATCAAGCAGTTGGTCATGCAACATCCTTTGTGACGCCGGGCAGGATAAGCTTCGCCTTCAGCCCGCCCCATTCGCCGCGGGACAGTTCGAGCCTTCCCTGGTATTCGTTGGAAATCTCGGTGACGATCGAAAGGCCCAAGCCGGTTCCGGGCTTGCTTTCATCGAGCCTGCGGCCACGCTTCAGCGCCTCGCGGATCTGGTCGGGCTCAAGGCCGGGCCCGTCATCCTCGACGGCAAGCTCCACCCAGCGCCGGCGGGCGCTCGCCTCCGCCCCTTTCACGTCCTCGCCGGCTTCGACGGCCGAAAGCCGCACCCTGCTCTTGGCGAAACGCGCGGCGTTTTCCAGGAGATTGCCCACGGTTTCCTCGAGATCCTGCTGTTCCATGGCGACGGCAAGATGCGGCGGCGAGACGACGAGATCGAATTCGGTGTCGACATTCAGGCGGCGCATGACGCGCACCAGCCGTTCCAGCGCCGGCTCGGCGTCGGTGCGGGCGAGCACGGATTCGCGCTGCGCGGCGATGCGGGCGCGGTTGAGATAGGATTGCACCTGCCCCTGCATCGATTCCGCCTGACTGCGCACCAGCTCGCCATGGGATTTCTCCAGCACCCGCGCCTCGTTGAGGAGAACCGCGATCGGCGTTTTCAGTGAGTGCGCCAGGTTGCCGACCTGCATGCGCGCCCGCTCGACGATGCGGCGGTTGCTGTCGATCAGCGCGTTGACCTCGTTGGCGAGCGGTAGGATCTCGCGCGGGAAGTCACCCTTCAGCTGCTCGCTCTCGCCGGCTCGAATGCGCTCCAATGCTGCGCGCGCCTTGTCGAGCGGTTTCAGGCCGTAAAGGATCGCCAGCGCATTGACGATCAGGCTACCGACGCCGAAACCGGCGAGCGCCAGATAGAGGCTGTGCGAAAAGGTGCGGACATCATCCTCGACGACGTCGACATTGCCGGTGACGCGGAAGCGCGCCGCGCGCCCGTCGGTGTCGAGCACCACTTCGGTCTCGGCCACCTGCACGCGGTTCCCGGAGGCGTCCGTCACCTGGTAGTAGCGCTCGTAATTCTTGTCGAAAGGCGCCTCGACGACGGAGGGTACCGGAATGAGCGCCGAGCCGAGCGAGGGCGAGACCAGCGGCGCAGTGGTATAAGTGCCGAGCGGCTCGACCACCCAGTACCAGCCGGTCTTAGGCTGGGCAAAGCGCAGATCGCCGAGCTGCGGGCTGCCGCTCAACGCGCCCTGATCGCCGATCGTCACCGAATTGATGACGTTATAGAGCTGCGCCCGAAGCAGATCCTGGAAACCGCGTTCGGCGCTCTTGCGATAGAGCGTGGAGATCAGCAGGCCGATCACCACAAGCGCCACCGTCGACCAGACCGTGGTCAGCAGCAACACGCGTGCGGTGAGCGACTTAATTCGCATGTTTCGGCGCTTGGATGCGGTAGCCGAGACCGCGCACCGTTTCGATCAGGTCGACGCCCATCTTCTTGCGCAGACGGCCGACAAAGACCTCGATCGTGTTGGAATCGCGGTCGAAATCCTGGTCGTACATGTGCTCGACCAGCTCCGTGCGCGAAACGACCTCGCCCATGTGATGCATGAGATAGGCGAGCAGGCGATATTCGTGCGAGGTCAGCTTCAGCGTCGTGCCGTTGACCGTCGCCTTTGAGGATTTGGTGTCGAGCCGCACCGGCCCGCAGACGATCTCGGAGGAGGCATGGCCGGCCGCGCGCCGGATCAACGCCCGAATGCGCGCCAGAACTTCCTCGACGTGAAAGGGCTTGGTGACATAGTCGTCGGCGCCGGCGTCGATGCCGGCGACCTTGTCGCTCCAGCGGTCGCGCGCCGTCAGGATCAGAACCGGCATGCCGCGGCCGGCGCCGCGCCATTTTTCCAGCACGGTGACGCCGTCCATCTCCGGCAGGCCGATATCGAGGATGATAGCGTCATAGGGTTCGGTGTCGCCGAGGAAATGGCCCTCTTCGCCGTCGAACGCTTGGTCGACGACATAACCCGCCTCCTTCAGCGTATCGGTCAGCTGCCGGTTCAGGTTGACGTCGTCTTCGATTACCAGGATGCGCATCGGTCCGCCTTCGTCCGCTTCAAATCGATCGTGTTTGAATAGACCGATTCCGCTTACATCGGAACCTTTACCGTTACCTTGCGTGGACGCTGGCCATTGCCCGACACGAGAACGGTAATGATACAGCTATCGCCCACCGGTTGCACGGACAGGAGCTGCCCGCCCGTCTGTTCGACGACCTGGGCTGCGGCGGCGCTGCAATCGCCAGCCACGCGCAGGACGAGGGCGCCTGCGCCATCCGGTGAGGGCGCCGATACCACCAGTCCGGCGGCCACTACTGCGACGCTCAGAGGAAAGGCCATGTCTTACGCTTTCAAGGTAATTCCAACTTGCTGCGAATATGTACTCAAGCGACCTGAATGGCAAATGAATGCGCTGTAATACAGGGCGTTTAGAACGGTTCTCGACTGCTTGGGGCAATCGATTTCTGCCCTTGGAATCCGCTGCTGCCGCAAATGCCGCTGGTCCTCCCTGCGCCTGAAAACGAGGCGTCCCACCCCTGGCAACCAGATGTTGGCCAGCGCCTCCGGCAAGCATGCAAAACCGGCCACTCCACCGCGGTCGTCGCTTCCGAATCGGCCAGGTCGTTCAACCACGATAGACCGGCCGGTGGCGGCACGCGGCAGGGGCACAGCGGGTCGTCCTCAAATTGTACCGATCCCTCATGTCATCCGTGCATCTTTTCATCGTTCAAAAAAAGAGACGCAGGCGGCAGGCATAGCGGAATTGCCGATCGCAGCTTTCGCCGGCTGGTTGAAACTGCTATCCCTTGCTGGCCCCCGCATTTCAGACCCTTTCAGCCCCGATGCCAAATTCCTTCCGCTTCCGGCTGGGGCACGACGTTCGACATGCTCGGCGTCATGGGCCGCGCCGTGGCGCCGGCTCTCGGCGTGGCGAACGAGGTGATCTTTGCCGGCCTGCCGCTCATGATGGTGGTCAGCGCCATCGCCGGCCCGACGACCGGCCGTTGGCTCGGCCGCTACGGCGCTGCCCGGGTGCTTTCGGCCGCCTCGCTGATCTTCGCGCTCGGCCTCTCTCTGCTGGCGGTGGCAAACGGCATCCTGCTCTACGCCGCCGCCTGGCTCGTCATCGGCATCGGCGGCGCATTGGGTCTCTCGGCACCGGCCTATACCGCCGTCGTCGAACGCGAAGGGCCAAACGGCAAACGCGTCATCGCCATCCTCATGCTGTTCACCGGGCTATCGAGCACCATCTTCTGGCCGATCCTCAGCCTGCTCAACGAGGCGGTCGGCTGGCGGCTCACCTTTGTTTTCTGCGCGGCGCTGCAATTCTTCGTCTGCCTCCCGCTGCATCTTTTCGCTCTGCCGAAGCCGATCGTGACGCATGCCGAGAGCAGCGCGGCGGAGATCCCGCCGGTGCCATTGTCGAAGACGGCTCAGCGCAAGGCCTTCCTGTTGATTGCCGCGGTGACAACGATCTCGACCTTCGTCACCTTCGGCATCGCCCCATCGCTGCTCGAAATCTTCCGCCAGTCCGGGGCTTCACCGGCCCTGGCGCTGCAGCTCGGCTCGGCGCGCGGCGCCCTCGGCATCTCGGCCCGTTTCCTCGACATGCTGCTCGGCCGCCGCGGCAACCCCATCCTCAGCGCCGTCATGGGCATCAGCCTGACGGTGATCAGCTTTCTGATCATGCTGACAGCCGGCCCATCGACGCCGGTCCTCGTCACTTTCATCCTGCTTTACGGCTTCGGCTCGGGCGTCATCGCCGTCGCCCGGGCCCTGCTACCGCTGGCGCTGTTCTCGCCGAGCGAATTCGGCCTGCATTCGGCCCGGCTGTCACTTCCGCAGAACCTCGCCAACGCCATCGCTCCCGTCGTCTTCACCGCCATTCTAGATCGCGCCGGCACCGGTCCGGCGCTGCTCGCCTGCGCCGTTCTCTCAGCTTTCGCGCTCACTCTCGTGCTGATGCTGATGACGCTGGTGCGGGGCGCCGGGGCACCGGAGCCGAGCCCGGTCGTTTCGTGAGGCTCGGGCCTGGAAGTCAGCGGTTCCGAACATCTCTCGATCAGCATCTTCGGACCGCTGCAGCTGTTCCGACGAGCCATGCCCGTCGCGATCGGCGAGTCTTTTGAGTCCCTTGCGGCGGGTTTCTCGAAAAGTGATTCCGGTGTCTCAGAAGGTCGGTCCGTGTCGCAACGACTTGAATCCGAAAAATCGCTCATCTCTCTGAAAACAAACGGCGATTTCCACGATCGCCCCAAGCGCGGCGACCGGAAGATGGCCGGCGTCAGAGCGGCCGCGTCACGGCCGTGCGGCTGTCGTAATCGGCAGCGATGCGTTTTTCCCGGAGCGGGCGCACGCGCTCGATCGAACGCTGGTAATCGGGGTGCGCCTTATAAGCAGCGAGAGCCGCCTCATCGTCGAATTCGCCATAGACCACGAGATCGATCTCGGTGCCGAGCTGATCGGTCTTCACATTGGTGCCGATTTCCAGCAGGCGCGGGTATGGAATGGCGGTCAGGATCGAAAGACCCGCCCTCACCTCCTCCAGATGTTCCTCCTGCACGGTGAAGAAGACGATATGGCGGATCACGCGGAAGCTCCTGTCAGATTCCAGAGGGGTTTGCCCGCGCGATAACATGCGCGCGGCGGGCCTTCAACCGCGCGGCCGGCCCTGCGCGGCATCCGGACGCAGTGCCGCATGGAAGGCCAGGGCGTAACCCGCAAGCTTCTCGGCCCGGTCGGTGCCGTTGACGATGCGGCGCGCATTGACCCAGTCCTCGGTCGTCGCATTCAGGTGATCGGCGAGTTTGTGGCCGGTAAAGCTGCCCTGCAGCATGCCTTCGATCAGGATCGTCACCGCCGCCTCCATCTCCATCGCCCGATCGGGATCGGCAACCAGATCGATGCCGGTCAGCACGCTCATCGCCTCATAATTTCGTTTGTGGGTGAGCTGCACCAGGCCGCGTCCGAGCCAGCAGCGGCCATCCTCATCCGGCCGCCAGTAGGGTGTCTCCACCCAGGAGAGCCGGCCTGCGGCAAAGGCTGCCTCTAATATCTCGACCGCGCGCATATCGCTTTCCGCCAGCGTCTCACGCACCGGCTGCATCGTATAGGCGGTCTCATGAAAGGCGGTAGCGAGGATATAGGCGAGCCACCGGCGGTCGGCCTCAACAGAGCGCTTTTCCCAGGCATCGAGAATCGCCGTCATCCCCACTACCTGAGGCTGAGTCAGCTCTCCTTTGAAGAGCTCTTGCTGCACCGCATCAAAAAAGAATACCCGGTCCATGTGGACAACCATTCCGCGCTCCCCGTGAACACCACGGTTAAAACCGTCTTAATCGATTAAAATAAACTTAATCGTTTGAAGTGCCTAAGCCCCTGATTTACACCCGTTTTGTCTTGTGCAATGCATTTTCTTGCCCTGAAGCCTTACCACCACAAGAGGAGACTTCCGATGCAGGCGCCGGCCAACACACAGACCACCATTCCCCAGCATGTCCTCGACCAGATGGAAAATGAGTGGCGCCAGATTCGCCTTGAGCGCGAGAATGCCCGCCCCGATCCGGGAGCCTCAACAACAGCGCTGAGAGATACAGGCAAAGCGGTGCAGATGTAAGGCCTGCCCTCATCGCGTCGCAGCCTCAAGCCGGCTCGCCAGCGTTTCCAGCGACCGGGCGAAGACCGTTCCATCTCTGAGCGCGCGCGACAGCACCAGCGCGCCTTGAATGCCGCAGACGCCTTCCTCAGCAAGCGTCTGCGCCTCTGTTTCAGCACAGCCAGCCCGCGTCAGCGCCGAACTCAACGCCTCGATCCAGCGGAAGAAATAATCGGCGATCGCAGACGAAAACCGATCGCGGGTGTCGTCGAGCGCGAAGGCACCGACGAGGCAGATGCGGCCGCCGGCGCGGAAGTAGTCATTGACATTGATCCACATCGCCGCAATCGCCTGGCGGGCGTCGTCATTCCTCAGCGGCCGATAGATCGCCTGCTCGAACCAGGCACCGACATCGGCGAGCACGGCGCCGGCCATCTCCTCCTTGCCGCCGGGGAAGAAGTGATAAAGGCTGCCCTTGCCAATTCCGGTGCGTTCGGTGATGCGGCTGAGCGTGGCGCCCTCATAGCCGAGCTCGCGGAAGGCTTCCGCGAGCAGCGGTACGATGTCGGCGCGTTCGTAGACGGTCTTCACCGGTCCAAGTTCATCCCATTCTAAAGGCCGAGCCCGGTCAGGCCGGGAGGGTCGTCCGGCCGCCGGCCAAGCGGCCAGTGATATTTGCGCTCCGTTTCCCGGATCGGCAGATCGTTGATGCAGGCAAAACGGCGCTGCATCAAGCCGGTGGCGTCGAATTCCCAATTCTCATTGCCGTAGGAGCGAAACCAGTTGCCGCTGTCCTCGTGCCATTCATAGGCAAAGCGCACGGCGATGCGATTATCGGCAAAGGCCCAGATTTCCTTGATCAGCTGGTGTGCCCTATGAAATGGTCGAGGTCGATTTGGCGGCAGGTGCGCCCACAAGACGCCGGATTTCCGCAAGCTCAATCTCTTTGGTCAGGTGCCGCGAAGGCAGGCCTGCTGGCGCCGCTGCTTGCCGATTTCGAACCGCAGCCGGCGCCGGTGCATCTTGTCTATCCCTCGCGGGGGCTGGTGCCGCTGAAACTGCGCGCCCTCATCAATTTCGCAACGCCGCGCCTGCGCGCAACGCTGAAATAGCATTAGGCAAGCCTGCCTTCTTCCGCCTTGTAGAAATACTGGCTGGCGACCAGCCAGCCTTTCAGCGGCCGGAGCGGCGGAATGCAGGTGGCGAGCATGAAGGGACCGGTGACGAGAAGCTGCACCCAGATCGGCGCCGCGAATGCCACCTCCAGCCAGACGCCGAGCAGCACGCTCGGGATGCAGGCGAAGCAGATGACGAAAAAGGCCGGGCCGTCGGCCGGATCGGCGAAAGAATAATCGAGACCGCAGGCTTCGCACTGCGGCTGCAGCGTCAGGAAGCCTTTGAACATATGGCCTTGGCCGCAGCGCGGGCAGCGTCCCCTGATGCCGGTCTGCATCGGAGGAAGCGGGGGATATTCGGTATCCATGATGACCTTGTCCTATCTCGCGGCTCAGTCAATGCCGCATAATGAGTGCATTCAATATAAATACATTATATGGAATAGACCAATCAATCTGCCAGATTGCCGCACAAGCAAGTCGACCGGTCAAGGACCGATCGCGGCTTGTCGTAAATCCATTCGAAGAGCGTCCCGCCTAGACCAATTCCGTTTTTCTTCTAGCAGGCTCAGCCGCGATATCGCCGGATCAGAAGAACGAACCCGCCATTTCCGGCGGGCCTTCCAGCGCATGGGCCATGAACTCCAATGCGCCCTGCAATTTTGCCCGGGCGATCGGGCCGCCGAGGCAGACGCGGACGGCCTCGGGTGCGGCGCCCTCGACCGCGAAGGCATCGCTTGCCACCACGCCGATGCCGGAGGAATGCATATGGCTGCCGAACGTGGAACGGGTCCAGCCGTGGGCCAAAGGCAGCCAGATATTGAAGCTGATCGGATCGGCGCGGTAGCTGCCGGCGGGCAGGATGGCGGCGACCATCTGTTGGCGGGCGCCCGCCTCGGCGCGGATGAAGCGGAGGATCGCATCGGCCGTGCCGTCCTCGATCCAGCGGGTGGCGAGCGCCATATTCAACGGCGAGGCCATGACATTGTTGGCGCGCATGGCGCCGACGAAGGGCCACACTGCCCTGGTGTCCGGAGCCACGACATAAGCAAGGCGCAGGCCGGCGCCGAGGCATTTCGCCAGGCCGCCGATATGCCAGGTCAGCTCGGGCGCCGTTGCCGCAAGCGGCGCAGGCCCTTCCTGCGGAATGAAGCCGTAGGCATCGTCCTCGACGATCGGCAGACGATATTTGCGGGCGACAGCTGCGATTTCCTCGCGGCGGCCAGCTGGAATCGTCAACGTCGTCGGGTTCTGCAGCGTCGGATTGAGGTAGAGCGCCTTCGGCTTCAACCGCTCGCAGGCCGAGGCCAAAGCATCGGGCCGGATCCCGTCTCCGTCCATCGGCAGTCCGGCAAGATTGAGCCGCAACTGGGCTGCGATCGAGCGCATGCCGGGATAGGTGACGATTTCCGAAATCACGGTCTCGCCGGGCTTTGCCAGGAGGCCGAAGATCGCCAGAAGGGCCGGATGGGCGCCCGGCGTGACGAAGATCCGCTCCTGCGAAGGCGTCAGACCGCGGCGGCCGAGCCAGGCGGCGGCGGCCTCCTTGTCCATGCCGGAACCGCCGAAGCCTTGATAACGCAGAAGCGGGATCAGGCTCGCCGCCACCGCCGACATGCCCTCGCGCATGCGGGCGATCAGTTCCGGATCGTCAGGTTCCGGCGGCAGGTTCATCGAGAAGTCGACGACGGCCGCTCGCCGAGGGTCGGGTGCGGCGCCGACGCCCCAGTCCTGGCGGTGTTTGATCGCCGCGCCGGTGACGAAAGTGCCTCGGCCGACATGGGAATCCACCAGGCCGCGCTTCTGCGCCTCGACGTAACCTCTCGCCACCGTAGTGAAATCGACGTTCAGCCGTTTGGCAAGTTCGCGCTGCGGCGGCAGCCGGTCACCGACCGCCAGATGCCCGCTGCGCAGATCCATTTCGATCAGATCGGCGATCGCCATGTAACGCGGGCTGCTGCTGCGGCTCAGGTCGGGATGCCAGTCTTTCATTCTTGATCCGATCAACATAATGGAAGCATTGACCGTATATTGTTGCATCTCCCCACTGTCACGAAAAAAGTCAGCCTCCGCGACGGAAGCCGACGCCGACTGGATGTCTCACCGCATTGATGGTGACGCGAAGGCGTCGATGCCGCTCAGCCTGGCCGACAGGGCCCACAGCCGCTCGGCCTGCTCGGGGTCAACGGCGTGATCGCTGACGCCGCCCGGCTTCCCATCAATCGCCCTGTTCGCCACATCGCAATCTTCGCAATAGAGGCCTCCCATACCCTCGAGCTGAGGTGAGGTCGCCGCCCATAGCTGGGTAGCGGCGCCTTGCGACGGCGTCTTGAATGTCGGGTCGATCGGATTGCCGTTCGAGTCGATCCACCCCGCACCCACCATTTCCTCTCGTGAAAGATACCGCTGCAGTGGCGTGAGGATCTTGCCCGGGTGCAGCGAAAACGCGCGGATACCAACGCCGCGCGCGAGCCTGTCCAGATGCAGGGCGAAAAGCGCATTGGCTGTCTTCGACTGCCCATAGGCTTGCCATTTGTCGTAGCCAGTCTCGAACTGCAGGTCGTCCCATCGGATGCCGGAGATCCGATGGCCGCCTGATGAAACCGAAACGATACGCGCATTCCGCGACAATGCCGGCCAAAGGCTGTTAACCAAAGCGAAATGGCCCAGATGATTCGTTGCGAATTGCGCCTCCCAGCCATCGCCGACGCGGGTCTCCGGGCAGGCCATGATGCCGGCGCTGTTGATCAGAATATCGATGCTGCGGCCGGCCGTGACGATGCGCTGGGCGAAGCGGCGGACGCTTTCCAGATTGGAGAGATCCAGCCGTTCGACCTGTACGCCATCGATGCCGGCAACGGCGTCTCGGGCCGCGTCAATGTTCCTTGCCCCGATGATTACCCTAGCGCCAGCGCCAGCCAGAGCGCGTGTGGTCTCCAGCCCGAGGCCGGAATGGCCGCCCGTGATGACGGCGCACTTGCGGGAAAGATCAAGGCCGGCCACGACCTCGACAGCGGTCGTGCGGGCTCCGAAGCCGGAGCCGATAGGGACTTGCTTATCATTCATGATAATTGCCTTCATTAACGTTTCTAGTAGGACAGTCGCGAGGATAGGGCGTGGCGATCAGACGATCCATGCGCTAGAGTCCGTCACCTCTTCGTTATCGTCCGGAATTTCCGCATGGACCCTTTATCCAATGTCCTCGCATTGCTCAAACCTCGAAGCTATGTCTCCGCGGGACTGAATGCCGGCGGCGCCTGGGCGCTCGATTTTCCACCTCCTGAAGGCATCAAGTTCAACGCGGTCATTTCCGGGGCGTGCTGGCTCAGCGTCGATGGCGTTGCCGAGTCCGTCCGGCTGGAGGAAGGCGACTGCTTTCTCCTGACAAGCCGCCGGGCTTTTCGTCTCGCCAGTGATCCATCTGTCGAAGCGATGCCATGCGAGGCGATCTATTCGATTGCCCGCGATGGAATTGCGACCTGCAACGGCGGGGGCGATTTCTTCCTGATTGGCAGCCGTTTTTCCTTTTCGGGAGGAAACTCCGACATCCTTCTCGGCATCCTCCCGACAATCGTTCATGTGAAAAGGGATTCCGATCACGCCGCCGTGCTGCGCTGGTCGCTCGATCGGATGACGCGCGAACTGCGCGACCGACAACCCGGCGGTTTTCTGATGGCAGAGCATTTCGCGCATGTGATGCTCATGCAGGTGTTGCGCCTCCATATCGCATCGCCGGATGCCCGCGGCGTCGGCTGGCTTTTCGCACTCACCGACAGGCGGATCGGAGCGGCGCTCGCGGCCATGCATGCCGATCCGGCACGCAAATGGACGTTGCAGTTGCTGGCCGAACGGGCGTCGATGTCTCGGTCCACCTTTGCCCTCCATTTCAAGGCAAAGGTCGGGCTGGCGCCGATGGATTATTTGACGCGCTGGCGCATGCTTGTCGCGGCAGACCGGCTGGCAAATCCGGCCGAAGCAATTGCGAGCGTCGGCCTGTCGCTCGGTTATGATTCGGAAAGCGCCTTCAGCACCGCTTTCAAACGGGTCATGGGGTGCTCACCTCGGCAATATGGTGCCGCTCAGCAGGTCGGCGATACCATGCGAAATGAGGTTGGCGCTCGATGAACCTGATCGTGTGCCATTAGCGGGCAATCGCGCATCGGCCGGCGGAGATTCCGTTTGACACGGTCTTGCACCCGTCGCCCACTCTCTTACCTATCCAAGAATGAATGTGCCGGTCTTATTCCGTACCGGCACTCCATTAGGATGAAAGCATGAATATCAATCCCATCTTGCGGTCAATCGTGGGCATCCGCTCCTCCATTCCGGAAGATGCCTTCACGGCGGAGACGCTGGGAACCATCCGTGAGGGCAGCGGCGTGGTCATCCGCGACAATGGATTGGTGCTGACGATTGGTTACCTCATCACCGAGGCCGACGAAGTCTGGTTGACGACGCTGGACGGCCGGGTGGTTCCCGCCCATCCGCTTGCCTATGACCAGGAGAGCGGGTTCGGGCTGGTGCAGGCGCTCGGCGTCCTGAACGCGCCAGCAGTGGATTTTGGCGATGCGGCCGCGGCAAAGCCCGGCGATCCCGTCGTGCTTGCCGACGGCATTGGCGAATATGTCCAGGCAAGTATCGTGGCCCGACAGGAATTCGCCGGTTATTGGGAATATCTGCTGGAGGAGGCGATTTTTACTGCGCCGGCCCATCCCGCATGGGGCGGCGCAGCCCTGATCGGCGCGGACGGCAAGCTTCTCGGCATCGGTTCGCTTCGCCTGCAGATGAGCCAGGACGGCGAGGTCGCCGATATCAACATGGTCGTTCCGATTGATCTACTGCCGCCGATCCTGGACGATCTCTTGAACCGCGGCCAGGTCAACAAGCCGCCGCGGCCCTGGCTCGGCGCATTCTCCGCCGAAAGCAGTGGTGGCGTGGTGGTGATGAGCGTCGCCGAAGGCGGTCCGGCCGCCGAGGCCGGCCTACGTCAGGGCGACATCATTTCGGAAATCCGCGACGAGGAGGTCGATGGCCTGGCCGATTTCTACCGAAAGCTCTGGAGCAGCGGCCCGGCTGGCGCCGAGATTCCGATGCGAATTCTGCGCAACGGCCGGGAAGCCTGGCTGCGGATCAAATCCGCCGACCGCAACAGCTTTCTGAAAAAGCCGCAGCTGCAATAGGGCCGCATCGCGCGTGACTGCCGTCGAAGACTGAAACCGCGGCTGGCTTCACAGGCCGGTCCGGTATGCGGCCCACCTACGAGCGAGCCAAGTTCGTTCGTTGACTCGGAACTGCCATTGAAAGATGCTGCCGTCAATCCTGGGATCAACGGAGTTTGCGGTCCATGTTCGATCATATCTCCATCGGCGTCAAAGATCTCGAAAGAGCCCGCCGCTTCTACGACGCAGCGCTGGCGCCGCTCGGATATGAGCGCCTGTCGAATTCCGACGGCATGATCGGCTACGGTTCGGAACAGGTCGGCCTTTGGGTGATGCAGGTTGCCCATCCCGTTGTGGCCGAGATGCAATCCGGGCTGCATTTCTGCTTCGTCGCCCCGAACGAGGCCGCGGTCGACGCGTTTTATGCGGCTGCGATCGAATCCGGCGGCACGGATAACGGTGAACCGGGTATCCGCCCGGATTACGGCCGCTTCTATTACGCCGCCTTCGTCATCGATCCGGACGGCTATCGCCTCGAAGCCTATTTCCACAAAGGCGAGATATAACGGCCGTCAGGCCGTAGCTCTGGAGATCGCCATCACCCTTGCGGCCGCCGGGCCGAGGGCAGCCCTCACCCGTCCGCCAGCCGCAAAAATCCCGTTGCGTTGCCCCAGCGAAAGGCGCATTGTTTCGGCTTCGGCAGCCATCGCACGGGCGCTGCCGACTGAGGGTTTCATAACCCCCGCCCCGACGAAAGGAGGACTTCGATGTCTTCCACTTCCGATAAGCCCTATCTGACGTCATCCGATCTCGATATGCTTCAGGGTGTGCTCGACACCGCGGGCTACAAAGCAAGAATACCGGCCGGCGACGAACAGACCTGCAACGCCGCAGCCATGCTGCTGATCAAGCTGTTCCAGGAGGGCGTCACCTCGCCGGCCATGCTCTTGCGGGCGCTCGAATACCATTTCGGCAGACCGAAGAAGCAACAGAAACCGGTCACCCCCGTCTGTAACCGCTATGCGATCCAGGGATTGCCGCGCGAGCGCCGACCGACGCGGCCGGGCAATTCCGCAGGCCGGTAGTGCGTGGCTTTCAATTCCGATCTAAAGGGAGATCCATCCATGGCAAAGGGACAGCTGAGAAGCAATCGCGAGGCCCGCAAGCCGAAGAAGGACAAGCTGGCGACGAAGCCGGAAACCAGCTTCGCCGGGCAGATGAAGACGGCGGCCCAAACGGCGCCTCATGGCAGCAGCGCGCCCAAGGGCGGCGGTCAGCCTCACCGGTAGCCAGTTACGTCAGCCGGTTTGTCCCGTTCCTGCACTTCCACCAGGTAACGCCAACAATCCGGCCGCGAACCGTCAACATCGTCGAAACCATAGGCCTTCGCCACCCCGCCGCTCGACAGCGACTGGCCGTTCCAGCGGGCGCGGTCGGGATCGGCTGACAGGGCCGCTACCGCACGGCCGACGAAACGCGGGGTTTCAGAAATGGCAAAATGCGGCTGCACCCCGGTCGCGTCGCGCCAATTCTCCTCGCTCACGCCATAGGCCTCCAGCATCATTTCGGAGCGCAGCCAGCCGGGCGTGATCGAAACGGCGGTGGCGCCGTGTCTGGCCAGATCCTGGGCATGCGCCCAGGCCATGCGGGTGACGCCGGTCTTGACGAGGTCGTAGAACGGCGAGAGCCGGTAATGCGCGGCGTTGTATTCGGCCGTGCCGTCGGTTACCTCCACCAGCAGCCCGCCCGGCCGCTCGATCATCAGCGCCAGCGCGTAATGGGCGGTGATCAAATGCGTCTCGATGCCGAGCCGCAGCATGCGCAGGCCCTTGTCCAGCGAATGCTCCCAGACCGCCTTGTCCCATTCGAACAGCTTCTCGCAGCCCCAGATGTCGTTGACGAGGATGTCGAGCCGGCCGGCTTCCGCCCGGATGCGCGCGACGAGCGCCTCGACCTCATGCGGAACGAGATGATCGACCTGTACGGCAATGCCCTTGCCGCCCGCCGAAGTCACCAGTTCGGCCGTTTCCTCGATCGTCTCGGGCCGGGCATAGTCGGACTGCTGGGCGCGTGTCGTGCGGCCGGTGACATAGACGGTGGCGCCGGCAGCACCGAGTTCGACCGCAATGCCTCGGCCGGCGCCACGCGTGGCGCCCGCCACCAAGGCCACTTTTTCGCGCAAGTCCGCTGTCACGTCTCCATCCTCCACGCTAGAACCGGGAGCCGGCCGACTGCGACTGGCTTTGGTTGAATATAAACGAATGTTCGTTCATATTCAAAATGAACGCAAGAGGAATTTCATGCCGCGCCGCCGCACCCTGTCCGACGAACAGCTTCTCGCCATGGTGCTGGCGCTGATCCATGCGGAAGGGCCGGATGCGGCGACGTTTGCCGCGGTGGCGAAGGCGAGCGGTCTTTCCGGTTCAACCCTGGTTCAGCGTTTCGGGACAAAGGCGGCGATGCTGCGCGCCGCGCTGCTTTACGCCTGGGACCGGCTGGATGCGGAGACGGCGCGCCTTGCCGGCGCCGTGCCGAAGACGCCGGACGGCGCCGTCGCGCTGCTCGTCGGCCTGTCGCATGAATATGGCGATGATGCCGCCGCCTATGGCGAGGGATTGCTAGTGCTGCGCGAAGATTTTCGCGATCCGGTGCTGCGCGCCCGCGGGGCGGCTTGGGGAACGGCGTTGACAGCGGCGATCGCGCGCTGTTTCGGCTCGGCGAAGGCGCCGGAAACGCTCGCCCGGCTGATGCTGGCGCAATGGCAGGGATCGCTCACCTGGTGGGGATTTGGCGCGGGCGGCCCGGTGGCCGCCTATGTGGAGACGGAATTGCGGCGCTTCCTGACTGCGGTGAAATCCTGACCCCGCTCACGCTTCTTCTTCATCCTTTTCCGCACCCACGGTCAGCGGCCAGTCGACGACATAATCCTCGAGATCATCGATATCGATCTCGGTTTCATTGATCGTGCGGCCGCGGGCGGAAATGCCGGCGGCATGGACGGTCTCGGGATCGCCGGAGACAAGCGGATGCCACCAGTAGAGATCGCGGCCCTCATTAATCAGCCGGTAGCCGCAGGTCGGCGGCAGCCAGGCGATCTCAGGCACGTTCTCCCTGGTCAGCTGCACGCAGTCAGGCACGAAATCCCACCGGTTCTGATAGCTGGAGCAGCGACAGCTTTGGCCGTCGAGCAGTTTGCAGCTGACCGAGGTGAAATAGATATCGCCGCTCTCCCACTCCTCGAGCTTGTTGAGGCAACAGAGGCCGCAGCCGTCGCAGAGGCTTTCCCATTCGGCGGGGCTCATTTCGGCAAGGGTCTTCTTCTTCCAGAAGGGCAGATCGGTCATCGTCCGTTTCTTGCAACAGCGGCCCAATTTCACGTGACCGCCGCTCTATCTCTCTTGTTATCCGCCATAAAATCAATCAATTCTTCAGCATGCTCCTGGTATCGGAGAGCTTTTCGGGCCTTGAGGGCCTCGCGCTTTCGTCGCTTTCCGGCGGCCGGACATGAGGCAAGCGCGATCAGGCGGGAATACAGGACGTGCAGGATCCGGACAACCCTGAAAAAGGGCCTGAAAGCGAATCAGACAAACGAACCGGTGACGCGGCGGGCAGGCGGCCGCCGAAGAGCCGCCACATTCTGTTGCGCATCGATTCATGGATCGATTCGACCGTCTGGAACGCCGGCTTCCGCGCCGCCGAGATCTGGGAAGACACCACCATCTTCTTCCGCCGCTTTCGCGTTCGCGGCTGGAAACGCATGGTCTTCGAACTTGCCGGCGAAGGGCTGACCCTCGGGGCGGCCGGCGCGGTGCTGATGCTGGTGCTTGCCCAGCCAGCCTTCGAGGCGACCAAGGAGGACTGGCGCAATCGCGGCGATTTCGCCGTCACCTTCACCGACCGCTACGGCAACGTCATCGGCCATCGCGGCGTCATCCACCAGAATTCCGTCCCGATCGACGAGCTGCCGGATTCCCTGATCAAATCCGTCCTCGCGACCGAAGACCGGCGTTTCTTCGACCATTTCGGCATCGACGCGATCGGCCTCTTCCGCGCCATGGTCACCAACGCCCAGGCCGGCGAAGTGGTGCAAGGCGGCTCGACGCTGACGCAACAGCTCGCCAAGAACCTGTTTCTCTCCAACGAGCGCTCGATCGATCGCAAGATCACCGAAGCCTTCCTGGCCCTATGGCTCGAAGCCAATCTCTCCAAGAAGGAAATCCTCTCCACCTATCTCGACCGCGCCTATATGGGCGGCGGCACCTTTGGTGCCGCGGCAGCGGCGCAATTCTATTTCGGCAAGAACATTACCGATGTGAACCTTGCCGAGTCGGCAATGCTTGCCGGCCTGTTCAAGGCGCCGGCCAAATATGCGCCGCATGTCAACCTGCCAGCCGCGCGTGCCCGCGCCAACGAGGTGCTGACCAATCTCGTGCAGAGTGGGCTGATGACGGAGGGCCAGGTGATCGCCGCCCGGCGCAATCCGGCGACCGTCGTCGACCGCAACGAGGTGGAATCGCCGGATTTCTTCCTCGACTGGGCCTTCGACGAAGTGCAACGTCTTTCGCCGCGCTTCCACCAGCATTCGCTGATCGTGCGCACGACGATCGACATGGGCATCCAGAAGGCGGCCGAAGATTCGGTCGAGACATCGCTGCGTGAATTTGGCGAGGCCTATCACGCCAAGCAGGGCGCCATGGTGATGATCGAGAACGGCGGCGCCGTCAGGGCCATGGTCGGCGGGCGGGATTACGGCGAGAGCCAGTTCAACCGCGCCACCAAGGCGCTGCGCCAGCCGGGCTCCTCCTTCAAGGTCTATACCTACGCGCTGGCGATGGAGAGCGGGATGACACCGCAGACGACGATCGTCGACGCCCCGATTTCCTGGGGCAACTGGAGCCCGCACAATTATGCGAACCGCTATGTCGGCCGCATCACACTCGAGACGGCGATCGCCCAGTCGATCAATACCGTGCCGGTGCGGCTTGCCAAGGAAAAGCTCGGCATCCAGCCGATCCGGGCAATGGCGAAGAATCTCGGCGTCGAAACGCCGATCCGCGACGACGTCACCATCCCGATCGGGACATCGGAGGTGACGGTGCTCGACCAGGCGACGGCCTATGCCACCTTCCCGGCCGGCGGCTATCAGTCGCGCCGCCACGGCATTACCCAGATCCTCGATTACGAAGGCGATGTGCTCTACGATTTCGACCACGACGAGCCGGCGCCGAAACGCGTGCTGTCCGAACAGGCCGATGTCTATATGAACCAGATGCTATCGCGCGTTCCCTATGTCGGCACGGCGCGCAAGGCGGCCCTCGACAACGGCATCCTGACAGCTGGCAAGACCGGCACGACCCAGGCCTATCGCGATGCCTGGTTTGTCGGCTTCACCGGCAATTACACCTGCGCCGTCTGGTTCGGCAATGACGACTATACCTCGACCAACAACATGACGGGCGGCTCACTGCCGGCAATGACCTTCAAGCGCGCCATGGACTACGCCCATCAGGGTGTGACGTTGCGCCCCATCCCCGGCGTCGAAAACCCCCTGCTCTCGGAAAAGGATCTTGCCAAGACGTTCGCCGCCAAGCCGCAGGACGGACTGCCGCAGCTCATCCGGCCGCGCATGCTCTCGGTCCAATCGACTGATATCCTTAAGAAGCTCGGAGGGAAGCTGAAGGCCGCCGCGCCATTGACGCCGGCGAAGGTGGCAAGCTCGGAGTAGACGCTGCGTGGTCGCTGCGCTCGTTCGTGTCGGAGATCGGCGAGACCCGCCCCTCATCCGCGTCCAACGCGCGTGCCCCGCGATCTGGACAGATCGACGTCCATGTCATGGCGCGGCATTCCACCCTGCCAGAATCAGTGCTAACCCTGTCATCCCGGTTTCCAAGGTTATGACGTGTTTCGATTCCCCCTTTTCATCCTGATCACGCTGATCGTCGCCTTCGGCGGCGGCATCATGATTTCGCTTTATGCGCTGGATGCGACACAGGGTTTCGGGGCGATCAAGCTTGGCGCCTGGGAGGCCTTTCCGGCGTTGCAGACGGTCGATGCCGATCCTTACGCCAAATCGCACCGGGCACGCGCCGGCAAGTTGCTCTACGGCAGCGCCGAGGGGCTGACCTTCACGGCGAGCGTCGACGACGACGGTGCACGGCTGAACGCCGGCTGCCGCTACAGCCTCAGCGGGCAGACGCCGCCCGCCCGGCTCTGGACGCTCTTTACCGCCGACAATGGCGGCAATCCGGCGGCGGTGAAGACCGGGCTTCCGGCGGCGCTCAATTCCTGGACGGTGCTGCGCCAGCCCGACAGCAGCTTTTCGATCGAGATCTCCGCCGCCGCTCAGCCGGGCAACTGGCTGGCCTTGCCGCAGGCCGGTACTTTCCGGCTGGTGCTGACGCTGTTCGACACGCCAACCGCCGGCAGCTCCGGCGTGATCGATCTCGCCATGCCGAAGCTCACCAAGACCGGATGCGGCAATGCTTAGGATCTTCTTCGCCGTCCTGACCGGTCTTTTCGGCGCAGCGCTCCTGCATCTCGTCATCATCCTGTCCCTGCCGCATTTCACCGGCAGGGATGCGGCGACCCGCGTGGCGGCGGAAGGCGATCTCAACAATTTCTATCTGCTCGGCGAGCAGTACGACGAGGCTGGTCTCGCCAATGGCGACCCCTTCCTGCGGACCGCCGTCTGCTCCTTCGACGTCGAGGATGCGCCGGTGCATTTCACCGCCAAGGGCAACGTCCCCTTCTGGTCGATCGCGATCTACGACAGCGCCTCCAACGAGGTGTTCAGCATGAACGACCGGACCTCGGTGGGCGGCGCGCTCGACGTTCTGGCGGGCGGCCCGATCCAGTTGACGGACCTGCGCAAGAACCTGCCGCAGGAACTGGACCAAGCGATCCTGGTGGAAATGGCGAGGCCGGATGGTTATGCCGTGCTACGGACGCTGGCACCGCAGGCAAGCTTCGATGAAGCAGCACGCAACTTCCTGACGGAAGCGGGCTGTGAGCAATTCACCCCCGGCAATTAAGCGGAATGTCTGTTCTCAATTCGGCATCACGCTTCGGGGTTGAAGAGGCGCTTACTTCTTTCTGGCGCGCGGCGCGGGCGCCGGACCATGTCTAGGGCTCTCGGCGAGCCGCTCATAGCGGACCCCCGTGAACCAGAGAATCTTGGCTTCGCGCGGTTCCTTGTCCAGGCGACGCGGCGCCCGCGGCCGCCGATCCGCCAATGCGACTACTATTGCCATTCTCGTCTCCATGCACTGCCCGAGACGGATGAACTTGCGATGGATTTCACCCTGCCCGCCACTCTGCGAGCCGGCGCGTCCTGCGGTGCCGGCATGGCCGGACCGAGGGCATTCGCGCCTTTCCCACGGCACCTGATTGAAATACCGTGATGCGGAGTTTCGACGATCCAAATACTCAAATCGCGTCGTTCCTGTCCGAATTGAGACACATGACAGTTAACAGTTTACTAATATTCAGCGGATGCCAAACACAGTTTCCGTAACTTCCTCTTCAACGCTTGAGGAGTCGATTTGGTTTCATGCCCCGCTGAAAGACCGGAAGGCAGCGAGCAATATAAAATTACAAGAAATTCATATAGTTGACGACGATACAGCGATCTATCCAGAGCCGCTGTTGCAAATATGCGGCACAGAAATATTTGTTGTGGCAGATCAGCGCGGGCTTCGGTTTATCCTGGGTGCCCACTCGTTTTAGAGGCGCGCCGATTGCAATTCCCGCCGTCCGCGAAGCGGCTTTCTCGTTGCGGCATGGTGATAACTGCTGCAAGCGATGGCGCATCGCCGGACCCGATCAGGAGGAGGACCGGTTTGCTTGCCGCCGCAGCGCCCTTTCGGAGCCCATAGCCTTTCCATTGCCGGCTAACCATTATTCGCAGGTTCCTCGGGTATATTTCTGTATCATTTTAATAAAATCTTCAGCATCCATTAACCGTACAAGTGTAGGATTTGTTCATATCCGTGTGGTCCGAGAGGCGTCCCCGCCAGCGCTATCGGCCCCATGGTTTCCCTTGGTTCTGCGTTTTCAGGGTGTGCTTGTGCGTGACCGGTTTCGAGACCTAGAGGGCCCGTTGGCCGTCAGGAAAAAGGACGTGGTGTTGATGGCGACTGTGAGCAGTTTCGAGAGCCTGTCTCATCCGACACGATCCGAACTGCGCCAATTCGCCGAGCTTTTCACACCGCTGTTCCAAGCTTCCTCCGACGAAGCCAAGCGCCAGGCAGTCGCCGCCCTTTCCCAATGCGAGACCATGCCGGCAGCCGTGGCGCTGTTCATCGGCAATCAGCCGATCGAAATCGCCGCGCCTTTCCTTATCGCCTCGAAGGCCGTTGCCGACGACACGCTGATCACCATCGCCCGCATGCAGGGTGCGGCGCATGTCAAGGCGATCGTCAGCCGCGATTCGCTCTCACCGAAGGTCATCGACGCGCTGGTGGCGCTGCGCCAGACCCAGCCGCGCTCCGCCACCGCTTCGGCGCCGATCACGGAAGCGCTGGCCGTCCCGCTTTCGCCAGTCCAGGTGGAGAGCAACGAGGCCGAAGCGCTGGAGGAACAGCGGGTCGCCAATGAAGAGGCCTTGCGCGGTCGCATCCTCGATCTTGCCGGCCATCTCGGCCGCGACGATCAAGACAGGCTCGGCCTGCGCACCCTCACCGACATTCAGGAGGCGCTGCTGGTGCGCTTCGCCCGCTCGCACGAGGCGACGCATTTCGCCACCGCACTCGCCGATGCGCTTTCCGCCAGCCGCTGGCTTGCCGAACGCATCATGCTCGACCTCTCCGGCCAGCAGCTCGCCACGACGCTGACGAGCCTCGGCATGGGCTTTCTCGACGCTGTCTTCGTGCTGGAACGATTCTATCCGCATCTTGCCGAACAACAGCATAATGTGACGCGCGGCTGGATGGTGCTCGATGCGCTCGATCCGGAAGAATGCCACGAAAGGGTGGAGGCCTGGCGGCGCGCCGATCGCTACACCTACAAGGCCGAGACCACCGATTCGCGCACATCTCGGGAAACCGAAACCCACCGCTTCGCCCGCCAGGCGCCGGTGCAGCGCGACATACGCGCGCTGGGGCGGCGGTCGCGTTGAGTTGAAGAAGACCTGACTCTCAGCGATCCCCCGCCAGCGGGATTATGTCCCCCAATTCCTCCGCCTCCAGCTCGACGATCCAGAGATCGGGGTCGAAGCGGCGTTCGCGATCCAGCATCGCCCGCACCGCTTGCGGCTCGCTGCGCGCGAGGCGGACTTCGAACAGCCGGTCGCGGATCTCGTCTTCGCCGAAGGCGGTCTGCGGCGCCGGCGCATAGAGCGTTTCCAGACCATCGCGAAAGTGTTGGCGGATGAAGATCGCGCCCGCCTCCTCCGCGCCCTTCTTCTCCACAGCGGCGAAATCGCCGCTTGCGAAGACGCGGCGCAGAAGCGAGGAAACGAAGATGTCGGCGCGTAATCTCATCGGGGCGGTATAGAGCCTTTCCGAGTTAGATTGAAGCATTCTGTTGGCTCAAACGGAGAGGATGGTCGACCGGCCGGCGTGCGTCGTAGCCCAACTCTGCGGCCAAGCCGGCCGGTCGAGCAGCCGGCCCGTTTCAGCCAACATCCCGCAGATTTGCCTGGCAAAACTGCAAGACTTTGGAATCGCCGGACCCACTTGTCGCTTCGCCACTGCGAAGCGGTGCGGCCGGTGGGCCGGGCATGTTTCCGCCAGGATCAAAGGCGATCGGCTCGGACGTACCTGGGGTATGCCCGTCGCCAATCGCCTTTGCCCTGACGAAAACCTGCTCCGGCAGAATGCTTCAATCTAACCCGGAAAACCTCTAAGACCGGCGCGCCGGGGCCGGCAATCCGCAACCGAGCTTTGGCGGATGCGTCAGACCTTGACCGCCAACCGCAAGCCGCCCCAATGGCGGCCCCTGACGGTGATCGGCGCGGAGATATCCTTCATCATCACGAAATTGCCGCCGCCCATGTCGCGCCGGTAGGTCTGGACGAGGAAAGGTGCGGTGCTGCGGCCGGCGGCAAGGCCGACGCGATCGGCGAAGATGCGGCGGTTGCGGCAGTTGGCGGTGTTCCAGACGATGTCGCCCGGCCGCTGCGGCTGCGAGAACTTCCGGTTATGAGTCGGCAGATAACCGTTTTCGTCGACCGCCGCGCAGAAGGCGACGCGCTCGTCCAGGGCGACGACGGGCTCCTGGATCGGCGGCAGCAGACGGTCGGTGAGTTCGGTGAAGGCAGCCATCATCTGAACCGGATCGGTGCCAGCCATCGGCCGGTAGCGCCGGTCGAAGAGGGCGTCGAAACCGATCTGACCGTCGGCGACGGCGCGTTCGAAAACGCCTGATATCTGCCTTGCCACGGATTGTGCTTCCTCGATCCAACGGCTGTCGGCGGTCTTGACGCCGGCGCTCGCCGTCAGCTGAATCAGCGTTTCCGAGAGGCCGACGACGCTGTCGACGCGCTTTGCCGCCTGCTGCAGCCTGACATTCGAACCGGCGATCTCGCCGGACATTTCGCCGAGCTTCTGGACGAAACCGGCGCATTGTTGGTCGACCGCCTCGGTGGTGTTGGCCATGACGGTCGAACTGTCGAGAATGCGGGTGATGACATGTTCCATGCTTTCGAAGGCGCCGCGCATCGCCTCCGACTTGTCGCGCACGCCGGCGGCACTGTCGCGGGCATCGCCGCCGACCGCCGACAGCCGGTCGATCTTCACCCGAAGCCCATCCAGCGTGTCCTGAATGGAGCCCGTCGCCTTCGAAGTCTGCAGCGAAAGAGCGCGCACTTCGGCGGCGACGACGGCAAAACCCTTGCCCGCATCGCCGGCGCGCGCCGCCTCGATCGCGGCGTTCAGCGCCAGGAGGTTGGTCTGGCGGGCTATGGTGCTGATCTCCTCGGCAATCTTGTCGACATCGGCAAGCGATTTCGAGAAGCTGGCGATTTCAGCACCGATGACGTTGGAGGACTGAACCATATGGCCGATCTCGGCAACGGAACCGGACATGCGGTCGGCCGACTCCTTCAGCATCTGGCGGGCTTCGGCCGCCGTGCGGTCGGTCTCGCGCAGCGACAGGGCTACCGAGCGATTGGTCTCGGCAATCGAAAGTGCGGTGCTGGTGACATGATCGAAGGCGGAGGCGTGGCGCGCCGACATCGCCGCCATGTCCTGGATGGCGCCGGCAATATCGACGAGATCGATGCCAAGGGTGGAGGCTTCTTCGGCAAGGCGCTGCAGGATGTGGCGCAATCCCTCGCGATCAGGGCTTTCCGCTTCGACCGTCGGTTCTCCGGTCAGATCGTCTATCGCCTTCAGCGCATGCATGACCGACATTCCCCCGCCGCAATTGGCAAAGCTTCGGACAACATGGTTAACAAGTTGCAAACGAAGCTGGGGTCTTAGACTTAGGTTGTACTATGGCGCGAACGCCTTAGATCGCACCGATTTCCTTCAACTTCTTCAGCACCGCCTCGTTCGGCTCGCCGTTTTCGGGGAGGTTGTAGTGCTTCTGGAAGTGGCGGATGGCGGCGCGAGTCTGCTCGCCGGCCACACCGTCGACGCCAACGTTGGCATAGGCCATATTGGAAAGGCCCTTCTGGATCTTCAGCACCAGGTCGACGGTGGCAAGCTCGCTCGATGGAAGCTGCTTTGCGGCTGACGGAGCCGTCTTGACGGTCTTTTCGGCGCTGCGGATCGCAGCAGCGACCGGGTCCTCCGCCGCCGCCTTCGAGGTGACATCCTCACGCGGTTTTTCCACGGGCACGGTCGAGGGGCCGGCAGCGTCGGTCTTCAGCGCGGCCAGCACCTCCGGCGTCGCTTCCCCGGTCTGGGCCATGCCGACGGTCTCCTGGAAGAACAGGATGGCGGCACTGGTGCGGGGGCCGATGATGCCGTCAGCGATGCCGTTATAGAGGCCGCGGCGCACCAGCTGCTGCTGGATGTCCATGACCAGCTCGCTCGGCTGCTGAGCGGGTGCGGCCGGCACCGGCGTCCCGCTGGTGGTGGCGGCATCCTCCGGCCGTTCGATCCGGAAGGTGGTGACGTCAGCCGGTTGTTCGTCGGCCGGACGGCGCGCGCCGAGCACGTTTGGGGACTGCGGGTCGCGGGTGCGGAAAATCGGGTGCGGATGCAGGCCAGGCTGATACCAGAGGGCATTGGCCGCAACGAAGGAGAAGATGACGAAGAAGGCGATCATGCCGCCGGCGACCGACGGATTGCGGCCAATGACGCCGCCGAGCGCGGACGCCCCCTGCAGCCCGAGACCACCCAGCGCGGATGCGCCCTGCAGGCCGAGGCCGCCGAGAGCGGCCGCACCGGACACGACAAGGCCCGGCTGCTGCCGTCGCTTCTTTCCCTTAGGCGATTTTCGCTTGCGCGCGGCCATCGAAAAGCCCCTCTTCCAGTTCTGCTCCGGTACCGACCGCGTCCTTCAGCCGCGGCGGAAATTCGACGGTCGCGCCATGACCGGCGTGTTCGGCGCGCCGGGCGCCCGAGCCATCCACCGCAATCTCGACGGTGATGATCGTACCTTCGCCCGGCTGGCTGGCAATGGCAAAATTCCCGCCATGCAGCGCCACCAGCCCCTTGACCAGCGAGAGGCCGAGACCGCTGCCCTCGAAGCGGCGGGTGTAATCGTTCTGGATCTGGACAAAAGGCTGGCCGAGCATCGCCAGCTTATCGGCGGCAATGCCGATGCCGGTATCGCTGACCGTCAGCTTCAGGATGCCGTCACGCGCCGCCGCATCGACCGAGACGACGCCGCCGGCTTCGGTGAATTTCACGGCGTTGCCGACGAGATTGATGAGGATCTGCTGGATGGCGCGCTGATCGGCGACGATCTCGCCAAGCCCACGCTGAATCCGGCTCGTCAGCGTGACGCCCTTGGTCTTGGCCTGCAATGCCAGCATCGATTCGCAGGATCTGACGGAGCTTGAAATATCGAAGGCATCCAGAATCAGTTCGTAGCGGCCGGCTTCAATCTTGCTCATGTCGAGCATGGTATTGACGACCGAGAGCAGATGCGCGCCGGACTCGCGGACGAGACCGACATATTCGCGCTGGCGGTCATTTTCGAACTTGCCGAAATATTCGCCGATCAGAATATCGGAGAAGCCGAGAATGGCGTTCAGCGGCGTGCGCAGCTCGTGGCTGACCGCGGCGAGGAAGCGCGACTTGGCGTCGTTTGCCGATTCGGCGTCGGCCGCACGGTTCTGGGCTTCGGCCCGCAGCTGCTGCTCGACGGAGACATCGCGCAATTGGGCGATGACGGCGGCAAGCTCGCCATCGGCATCACGGCGAGCCGTCATGTCCATTCTCAGATAGGCGAACTGGCGCTGATCGCGCGAGACCGAAGGCCGGTCGAGGCGCAGATCGACGCTTGCGGCATCTTCGCCGCGCCTGAGCTCATCGAGCGCCTGCAGGAACAGGATGCGGTCGGAGACATGCACCTGCTCCAGGAAGCCCCTGCCCTTCGGATCGCGCATCCAGGCAAGGAAATCGCGCCGGTCGCGGCCGCCTATGGTGGCGACGCTGCCGTGCGGATCCAGGAAAAAGACGAGGCCGGGGGTGACGTCGAGGAAGAAGTCCTCGGCCGACTGTGTGGCAATGCCGGCCGACGAGCCCTGGCGGGCAAGTGCAATGCTGCCGACGGCGGAAAAGAGAAAGGCGGCGCAGACCATGGCGACGCCGGCCGGCAGTGCGACGGCGGGGCTGGTGACCGCCGAAAGCCCGACAGGCGCGGCGACGAGAGCGGCCGAGGAGAGCAGCACGAGGCGCCGCAGAATCGCAAGCTCGCGCTGGCGCACGGCTTCGCCGCCACCCGTCCGGGAAAGCCAGCTTGTCGCCGCCCGGTCTACGAGGGCCGTCGCCCAGCCGCCAATGTCACTCAATACTCGCACGCAATACCCGCCCAAAGAGGCTGTCTGTCGATCCGGACAATAGGCCCCCGCGACTTAAGGAAAGGATAAGGCAAAGGCGCTGTTCACAGCCAGAAAGAGCAGAAATTCCCGTTTTGAAGCATCCGAGAGCTCCTTCGCTTCTTGTGGTTAATGGCCGGTAAGCGGCGGATTTCCTTCATATTTCAGCACTGCGTTAACTCCTGTGGCAAGGCGAGCCGGCAAAAGCCCTGCAATTGCAGGCAGGTGCTGCCCTGATGCTTAACAACAATCGCTCGCATTTGACTTAAATGCCGCTCAAATGCGCTTCGCTAAAATTTGAGTTAAATTTGCCGCAAATGCGCGCGAGTTTTGAAAAGCGGCATTCGCAACTTGCCGATAGGGTGAGAGCACACCGGACAACCGGCCTGATTCGGCGATAAGAACCGGACGGGAAAACAGGATGGGCAACGACAATGTGGTTTCTGATCAAAGGATCCTTCTGGTTTGGCCTAGTGCTCGTGCTTCTTTCCGTCTTCAGCACGGAGGGATCCGACAAGCTTGCCGGCGGCCCACAATTGCAGCTCTCAGACGCGTTTACGGCGGCGAGCGGCGCCTATGACTATCTCACCGGCATGTGCTCGGAAAAGCCGGATGTCTGCGCCAAAGGCGCCGAGACCCTGACGGCGCTCGGCTACCGGGCCCGTGAGGGCGCCCGTGTCGCTTACGAACTTCTCGACAGCCAATTCACCGACGAACCGACGACGCCCGCAAGGCTTGCCGAGCCGGCAAACCGGACAGCGCCCGCCATGCCCTCGCTTGCCTCCCCTTCCGTCCAGGAGAAGGTGCGCGAGGCAAAGGCTGCGCTCAACCAGCCGATGCCTTACCGACCGCCGGTCGACGATGAAGCCGAGACGGTGGTAACCGGCGCGATCCCGCTGCCGACGCCGAAGCCGGCGATCTGACGAAATTGCGCGGGCAACCGGCCCGCCGCACATAAGCAACGTTCGGACGCGGGACTGCGTCACACTGGAATTCTAAAGCGCGGTGCGATCTTTGAGATTCGCCTGCCGCGCTTTAGGCCCTTGGTTTTCCGCATGTCGTTCACGCAAAACCGCTGCACACTTTTGCGCGACATGCTTTAGAGCTTGCATCGGTGGTCCGCATGACGCGGAAATGCCCCATGCCTGACGTGCCTGCCCTGTTTAATTCAGCAGATTGCTGCGCCGTGAGGATGCCCATCCCTCACGGCGTTTCTTTTCAGAGCATGTCGCACAAGAATGTGCGGTGGATTTCGATAACGACATGCGTAAAAACAAAAGCTGAAGCGCCGCATCAGAAAGACTGCGCGCTTTAGCGGTTCAAATCTGTCGGTCTATCACCTATATGCAGTCCTAGAGCATGTCCGGACGCAAAATTGCCGTGTCGTTTTGCCAGCATGCAAAAAGGTGAAAGGCTTTTTATGGCATCCCTCGACCAGATCATCGATGACTTCGCCTTCCTGGACGATTGGGAAGACCGCTACCGCTATGTCATCGAACTCGGCAAGGCGCTGCCCGAGCTCGCCGAGGAAAAACGCACCTCGGAGAACAAGGTGATGGGCTGCGCCAGCCAGGTGTGGCTGGTGACGCATACGTCGGGCGATCCGGAAAACCCAATCATGAGTTTCGAGGGCGATTCCGACGCGCATATCGTGCGCGGCCTCGTCGCCATCGTGCTTGCCACCTATTCCGGTAAGCGGGCTTCCGAAATCGCTGCGCTTGATGCCTTCGAGATCTTCTCGAAGATCGGTCTGGTGGAGAACCTGTCGTCGCAGCGCTCGAACGGGCTGCGCTCGATGGTGAAGCGAATCCGGGAAGAGGCGATAGTCCGCGCCGCGGCGTGAACGTCATTGATTCGGTCGGCGAGCGCGGCGGATTGCGCATTTGCGGAAACGGCCAACCGACTATATTAACACTTTCTTATAGTATAGGAATACATTCTACGTCGCGCTCCAAAGCGTAAGATAGGTTCCCTGATAATATCCCGTCTGCCCCGTGCATGACTTGCGATAGCGGCGGAATAGTCGGGGAGATTATTATCCTCATCCGGAACAGGATGAACTCTGGGGTCGTTCGGACTAAAGTCTGAATCTTGCTTTCATTTAACGGGCCGGACCAGGATAGCGCCCGGAAACGGCTTCCGGTTTTCGGTTTCAGGTTTGCGGTACAGACAGAAAAGCCGGGCACAAGACCCGGCTTTTGTCATTGACAGCGGAAAAGCTCAGCCGCGGCCGCGCTTGCGGCGCTGACCCAAGCCCATCTCCTTCGCCAGGCGCGAACGCGCTTCGGCATAAGCGGGCGCTACCATCGGGTAGTCGGTCGGCAGGTCCCATTTCTCACGGTATTCTTCCGGCGAGAGACTGTGATGCGTCATGAGGTGACGCTTGAGGGACTTGAAGTTGCCGCCGCATTCCAGGCACGTAATCTGCTCGTCCTGTACGGACTTGCGGACAGAGACTGCTGGCTTCTGCTTTTCGACGACAGCCGCAGCGGGCTGCGGTACGGATGTGTTGCTAAGTGCCGAATGCACGTCGGAAATCAGATTTGCCAGGTCGCTGACCGGGACAACATGGTTGCTGACATAAGCCGCGACGATGTCGGCCGTCAGTTCCACAAGCAGCTCCGGCCCATTGCCGGTCGCCATATCCGTCATATTTTTTCTCCTGTTAGCATGCTCAAACGATCTTTGACTGTCACGCCAAAGACCCGCCTCGTAGAAGCGAACAGCAAAAGCACAGGAAGCAATCTTCTGTTTCGAAAAACGTGAAATCCACCCCTAGATTCCGAAGTCCGAGACCTGTTCTTATACTGCCTGACCGAAAACCACTACCGTCTTGCTCCAGGCGATGGCCCCAGTTAGACATTGAAAAATCAAAACTGAGGGACTTGGAAGCAGTAGGATTGTAATTCACAATCAGAATTCTACTTGCATTTTCAAATACCATCGTTTGGCCGAAAGGCCAATTATTATTTGTGGTTTTTCTTGAGAAAAAATGGCTGATGAAGAATTATAGGACTTTAGGCCAAGCTTTACTCACAGCTTCCTGTGCATAAGTTCGGCGTAAAACAGGTTAAGACGCCAATTGCCGGGCTCAGAGAGTTGCCGTGATCAGGCCAGCGAGCGGGAGAGACGCGTCAGCAGCCGGACGACCGAGCCGTGCAGGACGAAGAGCAGAAGCGTCAGCGGCCAGAGCAGGCAGGCGACAAGTCCGGCGAGACGATGAAACGTCAAACCGGCGTGATTGGCCCAGCCCTCCAGCAGCGTGACCGCCATGGCGGTCACGGCCACGAGGCCGTAGAGCAGGACGATTGCGGCTTCAAACACCAATGGCTCCTCAATGCACGTAACATTAACCCTAACAGAAAACCCTTAATAGATGTAAAAGCGGACGTCTTTCCTGATAGCTGCATGCCGCGATTCCCGCGGCCCGGCGCCGGAGGCTTGATGAAACAAAGACGGCGCACCACATTTCTGGCGAAACGGAACCGCCCTTCGGCGAAAGGAGCACGTCATGTCCGAAACTGCAACCACCGCCAAGATCCATAAATCAGACGCCGAATGGAAAGAGCAGCTCACGCCCGAGCAATACCGCATCACCCGCCAGCACGGCACCGAACGCGCCTTCACGGGCCCTTACTGGGATTCCTTCGAGACGGGGCTTTACCGCTGCGTCGGCTGCAACGCCCCGCTTTTCCGCTCCGACACGAAATTCGACGCCGGCTGCGGCTGGCCGAGCTATTTCGAAGCGGTCTCTCCCGATGCGGTGACCGAGCATCGCGACACCAGCTACGGCATGGTGCGCACCGAAATCCGCTGCGGCACCTGCGACGCCCATCTCGGCCATGTCTTCCCCGACGGCCCGCCGCCAACCGGTCTGCGTTACTGCATCAATGGCCATGCCATGGTGTTCGAGCCCGAATAGCGCTGAACCAATGATCGTCGATCCGCCGCCCTTGCACGGAGAGCCGCGCACCCATCGATGGCGATCACCGCGTCGCGGTCGTCAACCAGTCTGATCGGCCGCCAAGCCTCTCCTCCAGGGGCGGCGGGCGGAGTGGTAAGGCGAACGGGCCCGGACGCCCGAGCCCGTTCGCATTCAGTCATGCGGTCGACAACGGATGGTTATGACTGAACCAGATGCTGCCCGCTGCGAGGGCAGCGACGACCAGACCGACAATCACATGCGCCCACATGGCCGCTGCCACGGCTGAAAAGCCGAGGAGCCAAGGAGCGATCACAGCCCATAGCCCGAGGACCAGGTTGCACCATTCCTCGGCCTCATAGAAAGCATAGAGAGCGGCAACGGCGATCAGGGTGATGGCCGCGCCAACGATCCATGCATTCCAGGCGGCATAGGTCTCAGCGGAGAAACCGAACAGCCAGGGCGAGATGAAGAGGCCAAGACCGGCAACGATATTGACGATATCGAAAGCCGTCCGGTTGTTGGAAGACAGAGACTTCAGCATCGATCATTTCTCCTTCTTAGTTGGTTGCATCATCAATGGCCGCCTCCTGCGGGCAGAAGACGGTTGCGGCGACGGCGCTTGAATCGCCGTCGCCGCAAAACTCGGTCACGGTGTAGTGGGAAGCCAGAAATGAGATGCGGGCGACGCTGTTCTCTTGGAACTGCGGAACTGTGAAAGGAAGACGGCTGCGCCGATCGTCGTTCGAGGCGCGGAAGCGGGAGATCGGTGCTGTGTTTTCGCGGTGTGTACGTCCGATAATCTTCATCGTTTATCCTTCCCAAACTGGTGAAGGATGAGCGGCGGCCGGCCAGGTGTCGGCCGCCGCGCTCGTCAGCTTCTGATGGCGATGCGCTTGACCTGTGACTGCGCCTTTTCGGTCTTGGGCAAAGTGACGGTGAGGATGCCGTTCTTGAAGGTGGCGTCGACCTGGTCCTCCTTGACCTCGGTGCCGAGCGGGATGCGTCGCTCGAAGCGGCCATAGTAGCGCTCCGAGAACTGCTTCTCCTTGTCTTCCGTTTCCGAACGCTTCTCACCCTTCAGGGTCAGTACGCCGTCATTGAGTAAGACCTCGATGTCCTTTTCCTCAAGGCCGGGTATTTCGGCCGTCACCTTGATGTCCTTGTCGGTGTCTGAGATCTCCACGCTCGGCCAGCCGGCACCAAAGCCGCTGGCGCCGCGAAGTGACGGCAAGCTGGAACCGAAACCGCGGAAAACGTCGTCGAACAGCCGGTTGACCTCGCGGTGGAGCGACAGGAAAGGATCGCGGTCGTCGTCGCGAAGGAGACTCGGCATCTGATTGCCGTTGTTGCGGCCCCAGGGAATCAAATCACGAACACTCATGGCTCTACTCCTTTCTGATGGTTCATGGGCGCCAGACGGCGTCTGGCGCCACGCTCAGGCCGCCTGTGTCTCGCCCTCGATCTGCTTCGTCTCGGCCTTCGGCATTACGTGACCAGTTCCGATCTCGATTTGGCGCGGCTTCATCTCTTCAGGAATTTCGTGCTTGAGATCGATGGTCAGCAGACCGTTGGCAAGACCGGCGTCGACAACCTTCACATGATCGGCCAGTTCGAACCGGCGCTGGAACGAGCGTCCGGCAATTCCGCGATGCAGGTATTGAACATCTTCGCTCTCTGCCCTCTGCCCCGATACCATGAGCATGTTCTGCTCTTGCGTGATTGCCAGCTCGTCCTGCGAAAAGCCCGCCACTGCCATGGCAATGCGGTAGTCGTTCTCACCAGCCTTGACGATATCGTAAGGCGGCCAGTTGTCGATTGTCTCGGCGCGGCCTGCAGCCTCAAGCGCGTTCAACATTCGCTCGAAGCCGATGCTCGACCGGAACAGGGGAGAGAAATCGAGGTTTGTCCTCATAGCCATATCCTCCTTGCAAGCAACATGGACACAAGGAGACGCCAAGAGCGACCGGCGTCTCCTGGACTTTCTGCCGATCCCTATTGGGCGATCGACAATACTGATATAATTCAGTGTCTTACAGTTTCAAGGGGATCGAATTTCTTTACGAGAAAAATTGATCTTTTCGAAGACGCCACCATATGTTTTGGAGCTTGAGCGAGGAGCAATGGTTATGACAATGACTTCACACGACGTCGTCGCCGTCCTTGGACCTGCAGACAAAACGCTTGTGGCCGAGATCATCGCGACAGGTGCAACCCAAACCGAGCTTGTCGAGGCGTTTGCATGGGCCAACAATGACGAGGCCCTGGTGGGTGAAGGGCGGCATCTACCGACCGGCAGGGTTGCTGCGCTTGTTGACCTGCTGAGGTCGGACGAAGAGGAACCGGATTAGAAAAGGCGGTCGACCCGTCTTTCCTGCACGGTCCTTCATCAGGCCGTGGTGAGCACGCTGACATTGCCCTGTCGATTGATGACATCGACCACGACCTGGTGTCTCGACCGGCGGATGGCCACGTCAGCCGAGCAATTGCCGATCAGCAGGCGCTGTAAGATCACCTCATCGAGGAAAGAAGGAAGCCGCGGCACGCTGAAGCTGATCTGCAAACTATTCGGATCGAAGTCGAGACCGAGGCAGGATTGCAGCAGCGACAAAGGGGCTGCTGCTGCCCATGCTTGCGGCGAGCAGGCAACCGGATAAGAGGTCGGTCCGCGTGCGCGCTGACGCGGCAGGCCGCAGAGCAGTTCGGGAAGCCGCCGCAGGTCGATATAGGTCGCAGCGGCAAACAGCCCCTCGAAGATTCGCGCGGCTTCGGCGCGATAGCCATAGCGGGCAAGACCACTGGCGATCATGGCATTGTCATGTGGCCAGATCGAGCCATTGTGGTAGCTCATAGGATTGTAACGTGCTTCGGTCGAGGGAATCGTCCGGATGCCCCAGCCACAGAAGGACGACGCATTCATAAGGGTGCGGGTCACCTGTGCGACCCGTTCGGGATAAGCAATACCGGTGAACAGAGCGTGGCCGGCATTGGAGGATCGGACCCGGCAAGGCCGTTTATCCCCGTCGAGAGCCAACACATAGGTGCCGAGTTCCTCATCGAAGAAGCTCATGTCGAAGGCGCGGCGCAGTCCCTCCGCGCGCGCGAGAAAGCTCGCCGCGCGTTCCGGCTTGCCCCTCCACCGGAAGATTTCGGCAGCACTTTGCCAAGCGCCGTAGACATAGGCCTGGACTTCGGCGATCGCGATCGGGCCTCGGGCCAATGTGCCATCGGCATGGAAGACCGAGTCGTTGCTATCCTTCCACGCCTGATTGATCAGTCCTTCTTCCGTCAGCCGCCCGTATTCGACGAAGCCGTCTCCATCGCGATCCCCATGTTCGTCGATCCAGGTCAGTGCCGCTTCGACATGCGGCAGGATACGGTCGATGGTCGCAAGATCACCGGTTCGTTTGAGATAGTCGCCGGCCAGCATCACGAAGAGCGGCGTCGAGTCGATGCTGCCGTAGTAACGCCGGAATGGAACCTCGCCGAGTTCGGCCATTTCGCCGCAACGCACTTCGTGCAGGATCTTGCCCGGCTCGGCGTCTGAAGCAGGATCGACGTCCGTCGCCTGATTGGCTGCAAGATGACCGAGAACCCCGCGGGCGATCTCCGGATCGAGCCAAAGCGTCTGAAGCGCCGTGATCAGGGCGTCGCGGCCGAAAACAGTGCTGAACCAGGGAATACCAGCATAGGGATAGGGGCCTTCCGGCTTGTCGGTGATCAGCATGTAAAGATCGGAGGCGCTGCGTCGCGCGACTTCGTTGAAGATCTCGTTGGAGGTTGTGACCGACGCCGCGCGCGAGGAGGAGGCACGCAACGCGCGGCGGGCATCCCGCAAGGTAAGGAAGAAGGAAAGACGGCTCAGTCGATCGGCGGAGGTATGGTCGCAGGCGATCTGGATGAAGAGCGATTTGGTCTCGTGCGGCTCCAGATGGAGGTCATAAGTGACGAGATCGCTACGAACCTCGGCCGGTTCCGGCATGAAGGAAAGGCGCGTCGACCGCTTGCGACCGTCCAGGCCGATATAGGAAAGCAGGATCCAATCCTGTTCTACGACGGCGGGAAGATGGCGCCCTCGCCTTGCCCTTGCGGTGCCGCGGACTTCAAAAAGATCGGCGAAATCGGCCCCGAACGAGATCTGAATGCGAACTTGTTGCCGCCGCTCGTCATAATTCCTCACAGCCAGCCGTTCATAACAACTGGCATTCCAGAGAAAGCGCGATCTGCGCAGATGAATCACGTCATGGCCCAGAACCAGCCTTCCTTTCTCATCGAACTGATCAGGATTGGTGAGATCGCAGGTCAGCGTCGCATTGTCGTCCCGCAGCGTCGACGACAGCAGCATCGGCCGCTGTTCGTTGATCGTCAGGTAAAGATGCGAGAGATGACGAGTGTCCCGGTGAAAAAGGCCTTCCGGGCTGCCGGGACCGGAAAGAGCATCGCCATTATGGTCGAAGACGGCGAAAGTATCGCCGTGCTTCAATGTACGCGGCCGGCGCTCCTGCAGCGACGCGGCGGCCGGAATGAAGAACTGAGCGACGGGCGCCACCACGCCTGACGATGCTGTGGCGGGGTTGCTGTCCGCAGATACGTTCGACATGGTCTCCTCCTCCTTGCCTCAGGCGACAGCCTGCAGGTCGAGCGCTTGACCATTCGACCGGCGGAGGGGCGCGGCTTTGATGCGAACGCCCGGCAGGTTGCGATAGATGTCGAGATAGTCGCACGCCATTCGCTGTGCGGTGAAGCGCTTTTCAAACGCGGCCCGCACCTTGCGCCGATCGAGGCGCAGCGCCCATTCGACATTTTCGGCCGCCTCGGTGACGCTGTCGACCAGGATGCCGGAGATGCCATTGTCAATGACCTCGGGAACCGAGCCACAGCCGAAAGCGATGACCGGCGTGCCGCAGGCCATGGCCTCGATCATCACCAGCCCGAAGGGCTCCGGCCAGTCGATCGGGAAGAGCAGAGCGCCTGCATTTCCGAGGAAGTCAGCTTTCTCACGTTCGTCGATCTCGCCGATAAATTCTACATGCGGATGGCTCTTAACGATCGGCTCGATGACGGTTTCCCAATAGACCTTGTCGGCATTATCGATCTTGGCGGCGATCTTCAGAGGCATGCCGACTTTTGCCGCGATCTGAATGGCTCGGTCGGGGCGCTTTTCCGGAGAGATCCGACCAAGGAAGGCCAGGTAGTTACCCCTAGGGTTCTCCGTGAATGGAAGAAGATCGGCCGGGAGACCATGATAGACCGTCCCGCGCCAGTCGACTGGTGGCATCGGGTGACGCTGATCATTGGAGATCGACACCAATGGAATATCGGGGAAAGCGGCGTAGAACGGCTTGAGATCCGGCAAGTCGAGCCGCCCGTGCAGCGTGGTCACGGTGCGATCGGCGAAATCGCGGATCAGCGGGAAATGCAGCAGGTCGATGTGGAAATGCAGCACGTCGAACTCATGCGCCCGCCTACGGATCTCCTCGAGCATCACGACCTGATGCGGTAGATGGTCCCTGACCGCAGGGTTGAGCCGCAAGGCGACGTCCGCACACGACACGAGTGTCGCCCGTGTGACGGAATCGCCGCTGGCAAAGAGCGTGACCTCATGTCCCTTTGCCACGAGTTCTTCAGTAAGGTAGGAAACGATCCGCTCCGTCCCGCCGTACAGCTTTGGGGGAACGCTCTCGGCGAGCGGTGCAATCTGAGCGATCTTCATCGGCAAAACTCCTCAGTTGAGCAAAGAGCCGTCGGCAAAAATCATGCCTGCGTCTTCGAGAGGCACACGGCAGGCCAGACGGAGAGTCAGGTTTCGAACAGCGGTCGGCGCCGTCCTCCTTTCCAATAGCTGCACAAGCAAAGGCCGGGAAATCGGGGGGTGGGTGGTTTTCGACGACGGGTCCTGTGGGAACTCAGGGAAGCGGACGTATCCTGCCTCGCGGATGGGCGATCGCCATTATCCAAAGCCTTCAGCGCTTCAAGGATCTCGTCATAGGATACAGCTCTTTCGGCCCCAGGGTAAAGGCGGAGGGCTGGTACGGATTCGACTGCGAAGATATCGGATGCCCATGAAGCGAGAATTGCCCGCTTCTCGTCGTTGTCGATCTCGGCGGCGGCAAGCACGTCACGCGGGTGACCGAAATGCTTCGCCGGATGAAGCAGATGCGCCGCACTGATAGCTGCCACGGCATTCTGCTGTATGGAATTGCTGATGTTTTCCTTTCTCATAGCTTGGCTCCATTGATGTCGACCGATGGAACTTGTTTCATTCGGTAGTGCGTAGCACGGCCCGCCCCGAGGGCAGAGCGGGCCGAGCGATCGCTCAGAAGTCCATGCCGGCGCCGGCGGGCATGGCCGGAGCAGCTTCCTTCTTCGGCTTTTCGGCGATCATCGCTTCCGTCGTCACCAGCAGGCCGGCAACCGAAGCTGCATCCTGAAGTGCGGTGCGAACGACCTTGGCCGGATCGATGACGCCCTGCGCGTAGAGATCGCCATATTCACCGGTCTGGGCGTTCCAGCCATAGGAAAATTCGCTCTTTTCACGCAGCTTACCGACGATGATGGAGCCTTCGGCGCCGGCGTTTTCGGCGATCTGGCGAACCGGGGCTTCGATCGCCCGGCGCACGATTTCAACGCCGACCCGCTGGTCGTCATTGGCAGTCTTCAAATTGTCGAGCGCCTTGACCGCGCGCAGCAGCGCCACACCTCCACCGGGCAGGATGCCTTCCTCGACTGCCGCGCGTGTTGCATGCAGCGCGTCGTCGACGCGATCCTTCTTCTCCTTCACCTCGACTTCCGTCGAGCCGCCGACGCGGATGACGGCAACACCGCCGGCGAGCTTGGCAAGACGTTCCTGCAGCT